>JAEFBA010000020.1 GCA_016292145.1 Saccharofermentans sp. | reverse complement strand
ACCTGTCTGGGCTGTCGTCATTGAGCTTCTGAAGAACCTTATACACCTTCCTGTTACACAGACAATGGGCATCGGCGAACTGTCGAACTTCGTAACAGGTGTGATATATGTTGTTACTGCAGGACTCATTTACAAGAAGATCAGGACCAGAAAGGGTGCTGCCATCTCAATGATCGTATCAACTATTGCTCTCGCAGTAATAGCAGTTCCGGTCAACGCATTCATCACATTGCCTCTTTATGGCTCGGCAATGGGTTTCCCTCTTGAAGCCATCATCGGAATGAGTGCGCAGGCTAACCCTCTGGTAAAGGACAGACTCTCACTTCTCCTTGCAGTATTCGTACCTTTCAATCTGTTCAAGGGAATCGTTGTAGGTCTCATCACATTCTTTGTTTATAAGCCCATCTCAAAGCTCATAAACAAGACGTACGATAAGACGCATCAGAAAACCGATACTGAAGCTGTTGCAAAGTAATAATGAAGAAAGGGCTGCCTTCAAATAGGCAGCCCTTGATTTTTGCCTTGGGGTACGGGCTTTTGAGTACTTGTCCGCTATTGTTCCGCCAGCTAAGAATTGTTGCCTCAAATGTTGCTCTTTTTGTCCGCTCAGAAGGCAACAAATCCTTAATTACGCTTTAGATGGCGATTATCTTCTTCCGACCGCATTCTCTGCCAGAAGTTCGATCGCTTTTACTGACTGGGGCCATTCGGGATGCGCAATCGGATAGACATGATGGCACTTTAATTCGCCGTCGTTCTTGCCTTCATAGAACAGGACATTATCGATAAGATCCTTGAACTCTATATTCTGCGAACGGAGGAAATCATCCTCACCGGCGATCACGCATACTCTTAATTCGGGATCTCTTTCAGCTAACATCCTGAGATCGTATGCATAATCGGGAAGGCGCTTCTGAATGTTCTTGTTTTCTGTCTTTTTCTCGAAATAGATACCCGGGAATTCCTTAGTCTTATTAACGATGCCGGGGCAGATAAGGCCGGCGGATTCAGCCGCGGCGCGGGGCTTTTCGAAGACCCAGAGACCGTGACGGATATGTCTGTTCCTGGTTGCTATGGCAACAATATATGCGAGATACCCGCCTGCCGAATCTCCGACTGTATGGATCTTCTTAAATCCGTACCTTCCGCATACGAAGTTGATCGCCGCAAAGATCTCATTGATTATCTGCGGCAGATCGGATTCAGGCATCAGCGTGTAATCGATATTTACCACAGGGATATTGGCCTTTATCGCCAGATGCATGCCGAAGTTCTGATCGAGCTTTTTGAATCCGTAAACGAAGGCTCCGCCGTGGATCAGGATGAAGCATTCCTTCGCGCCGTAGCAATTGAAAGGCGTATAGATATCCAGCTTAAGGGGATGTTGTCCGTGCTTGTATTCTATGTCCATTTCCGTCCTGCATTCAGCGGGAAAGACCTCACTCTCGAGCCTGGGGGCATCAAAGCCCTCGCAATTCCTGATGAATGTCTGTCTGCTCTTTTCTGCTTTGTAACGGACGAAAGAATCGAACATAGAAAGTCCCCTCCTCGTTATGTCACCTCTTCTTGAAAGTGATCGGCTTGGTCCTCGGTGTTAAGAGACCGATTATGATCCAGAAGTAAGGAGCAACGTTCAGAACGCTGCTGTTCAATATTGCCTGGCATGCATATGCAGCGAAGATAACGAGGAAGATCCAGAGGAGGCATCTCTTGACGTCATCTGTCTCTTTGATGATCCTCTTGACTGCATTTACTGCTGCGTAGATGAGTACGGCAAGGTAATTGATAAGAGCAAACACGCCCTGTGTAACAAGGGTATGGAGATATTCGTTGTGGCCCTTATCCTGGATAAACTGACCCTTCTGCCAGTCAGGAAGTTCTCTGAAAGCCTGTGCATAGTTGTCAAGACCGATACCTGTTACCCAGTGCTTCGGAATGCTGTTGATTCCTGCTCTCCAGATCCTTCCTCTGCCGTGGCCGAAGTTGTCGTCACCGACCCTGGCAAGCGTATCGTTCGCTGTCTCCTCGACTCTGCTGGTTACGATGTTTGTAGCCAGGGTCGTGATAAGGATAACAACCAGGAAGCCGCCGCACATGATAAGGAAGTCGGTTACGATCTTCTTAAGCTTAGCCTTGTCCATCGTGCTCTTGCGCATAACGATGAAGGAAATGATATATGTGCAGATCATGCCTGCAAAGCCGAGCCATGCAAGACGTGAGTAACTCGCGAGCATTGTGTAGAAGAGCAAAAGGGCTGCAGCAAAGAAGACCCACTTTATATGCTTTGATCTGAAGAGTACCGAACTGAATATGAACAATCCGGAAACCGCTGCAACAAATACAAGAGAGAGTGCTCCGTAGAAATTAGTGTTCTGAAGGAGTCCGTAAGCAGCCTTTGTGGAAGCCCTGTTGTAAAGGAAGAGGCAGTAATGGATCTCGATCCTGAATGTCTGAAGGAATGCAACAACACCCTGGATGAGAGCTACAATGAAATATGTGTAGAGCATCTTTTTGCGGAGACCGGAATCTTCGATCATGGTGCCCGCATAATAGAGGCAGTAATAACAGAGGAATATCTCAGGTCTCTCGCAATAGTATTTGGATCCGCCTGCGAAAACTCCGGGATTAACGGAGAATATCATTGACAGGAGCATGAAGATGAAGAGCGTGACGAAGAAAATGTCAGCGACATAGAGCTTGAACTTTCCGTTTACTATCCTGGATATAACATTCAGGATAATGGCAAGTGCCAGGAGCGCACCGAATACGGCTACGACATAGGGCTGGAAATAAGACGGATAAGGCGGACGTGGTCCGATTACCTTGATCTTAAACTTGCCAAGGAGCTCCGTGATTATCTCCACGACAGGCAGAGCCAAAAACAGAGCCATAGATAAATAGCAGAACACCTTGTCGGAAGACATTTTTGCAAGGACCGGTGCTTTAAGCCTCGTTTCTTCAGTCATTTTTCATATTCCCCTTTATACAAAATTCATTTAATTATTTGGCTTATTATAAAGAACTTGGGTATTTATTGAAAGTGCAAGTCCGTTTATAATGCTTCATTGTTATATAATTGACACATCAATGATCTATGGAGGATTTCTTATGTCACAAGACATGCCCCGCGAGAAGCTGGCATCACTTGTCGCTTCCTTTATGAGCTATTCTGCAGGACACCTTCCGGACGACGTAAAGCTTCGTCTTACGCAGATGAGCGAGGTCGAGAATGAAGGCTTCGCACCCGAGATATACAAAGTTATGAAGAAGAACATGGAGCTTGCGGATTCTTTGAAGAGACCTTCATGCCAGGATACCGGAATCCCCCAGTTTTTCGCGCGCGTCGGCTCTAAGTGGCCTTATATGGACATCATCGAAGATGCGCTTGTTGATGCAGTCAGGGAAGCTACGGCAAAGGCTCCTTTAAGACCTAATGCCGTAGAAGTCTTCGACGAGAAGAACACAGGCAACAACATAGGAACCCACAGCCCCTGGATCGACTGGGAGATCGTAAAGGATTCCGACCAGTTAGAGCTCTATTTCTATATGGCAGGCGGCGGATGCTCCCTCCCCGGCTTTTCAAAGGTCTTAATGCCCCTTGAAGGCTACGAAGGCATCGCAAAGGCTGTTTTCGAGCAGATGACGACATACGGCGTAAATGCCTGCCCTCCGTGCCTCGTAGGCATCGGCATCGCAGGTTCTTCTGAAGTTGCTGCCAAGCTCTCGAAAAAGGCTCTCTTGAGACAGGTCGGTTCTCATAACCCCAATCCCAAGGCAGCCGAGATGGAAAAGCTCCTGGAAGACGGCCTTAATTCGATAGGTTTAGGTCCCGGCGGATTCGGCGGAAAGATGTCTGTCATGGGCGTCAACATCGAGCAGGCTTCAAGACACCCGGCAACACTTGCAATGGGCATGTCCACTGCATGCTGGGCACACAGAAGGGCCGGCATCAGGATCAATCCCGACTTCACCTACGACTTCTTCACACACAAGGGGGCAGTCTTATGAGCACATTTGAATTCAAAACACCCGTAACTGACGAGGATATCAGGAAGGTCCACATCGGCGACGTTATCTATCTTACAGGCGATATCGTTACCGGCAGAGATGACGTTCACCACAGGGTCGTAATAGGCGGCAAGGAGCCCCCGGTAGATCTTAAGGGCAAGGCCATCTTCCACGCAGGCCCCATCATGAAGAAGATCTCCGGAGACGGCGAGCCCGATAAGTACAAGGTAATAAGCGTAGGCCCCACCACATCAATGCGTATGGAAAAGGCTCAGGCGGAATTCCTTGAGAAGACCGGCGTCAAGATCATCATCGGCAAGGGCGGAATGGGTCCCAAGACGACAAAGGGCTGCGTAGATAACTGCGCTGTCCACACCATCTTCCCCGGCGGCTGCGCTGTTGTTGCCGCTGAAGAAGTCATCGACTGCGAAGGCGTCGAGTGGCTTGACTTAGGCATGCCCGAAGCCATGTGGAAGCTCAAGTGCGACAGGTTCGGACCCCTGATCGTTTCCATCGACTCATACGGCAACAACCTTATCGAGAACAACAAGGTTGATTTCAATACCAAGAGAGAAAAGGCCTTAGAAGACCTCAAGGGCAAGCTCTCTTACATGGACTGATAATGAGTCCGGAAAATACCGTAAATTATCCCGATCTTAAAACGCTCTCCAAAGAGGGCGTTAAGCTCCTCATATTCGATCTCGACGGCACGCTCCTTGATTCCATGAGCGTCTGGAACGACGTTGATATCGAGTTCCTCGGAAGATACGGGTATGAAGTAACTCCTGAATATACTGAGATGGTAAAGCGCAGCACGATGGAGAATGCTGCCCGGTACACTCAGGAAAAATACCGCATTCCCCTCACCTGGCAGGAGATAATCGAAGCCTGGGAGTCAATGGTATATGACTTCTACAGATCTGACGTCTCACTTAAAGAAGGCGCTAAGAAATATCTGGACGAAGCCAAAAAGCTCGGCTTCAAACTATCGGTTACAACAGCCCTTTCGAAGAAAAATGCGAATGCCTCGCTCGAAGCAACAGGCATAAAGGATCTTTTCGACTGCGTGATAACGTTGGAAGACTTAGGCGGCAACATTGATAAGGGGTCGCCTGACATCTTCCTGCGTGCAACAAAATATCTGTCCGCCGGCGGAAATGTGATAACCCCGCAGCAGGCGCTGGTATTTGATGATGTCCTCCGTGCTATAGAGGGCGCTAAGTCCGGCGGCTTTAAGACTTGTGCAGTATATGACAACATCGGCTGCGGAGGTCCCGGTAATTGGGAGAGCTTCGCAGCCGGATGTGATTATTCTGTATTCAAATTCTGATCTGAGTTTTTATATGTAATTGTTCCTTTTGTCCCGGTCTTTCACGTCCGGTTCCATCAGATTCTGATACAGAAGATATATGTAAAACTTATTCCTGATCTTCTTTTGCTTCTTCCTTCTTTTCGTCCTTCTTCCCGCTCTGATCTGCTCTTCTTGCCGCTTCAGCCTTTGCCTCTGCGAGAGCTGCTGCCTCTCTCTTCATTTTCTTTTTGCGTACAGCAAATACGATGACGATAACGATCACTGCAACGATTCCCATGAATACCAGGAACGGGATAGCTGCAATAAGTCCGAGCAGGAAGTTCTGGAAGAATTCAACTGTGCCTTCCCACATATCCTTGAACTGTTCGCCTACTCTCTCACCGTATGTGATGACGTGAGGTTCCTCGATCTCGGTCTCTTCAAGGACCTCTGAGATCTGGAGATTTAATGTCGCATACTGGACCTGGTTCTCAAGTACTCTGATGCGGGATTCAGCGCTCTCGATCTGATATCTTACTTCGGTAAGTCTGTTCTGAAGGATAAGGATGTTGTCGAGATCTTTTGCATCTGCAAGGAGCTTAATGAGCTGGTCGTATTCGACTCTTAATGACTCGACTCTGGCCTTCGTGTCAACGTATTCGAGAGTAACATCTGATGTGTTCTCGCTTGAAGATAAGACCGTGCAGCTGTTGCCTACTGTGGTGATAAGCGAATCAAGCTTATCTGCAGGGATCCTGATCGTGTAATAGATCGTGCGGAGATCACGGTTCTTGCCTGTTCCTGACATCGAAGAATTCTCGATATATCCTCCGAGTTCCCTGATCTGGCTCTCAACATCTGCCTTGACCTTGTCGATGGTCTTTGTCTCTGTTGACATCGATACGGTCCTTATGAGAAGCCTTCCCTTCGCGGGATCGACATTTACTTCATTTGATACGGACGGGCCGGCTCCCGGAACTGCCGGTGCTTCACCGGCAAATTCTGCTTCGTCATAGCCGTAATCGTAATCAGCCATTGTATCTCCGGCTGCTGACACACTCTTGACTGAATAGTTTTTGGTATTGAGTGCCGTATTGATCTGATCATTTACGAGCTCAACTTTTGCATTATGCTCGCGGACCTCCGCAGATGCGGCTTTCGCTTTGCTTAAATACGCACCAAGCATGCCGAATCCGAGGAAATTGACGGCTACCACGCCTGCGATTATTCCTATGACTGCACCTTTTTTCATATGTATATCCTCCATATGGACATTGTTTTGTCCTTCGTTGTTACCTTAAAAACAGACAGGGATATTAAAATGTTGCACTCTTCTCGAAAAAATCTTACCTACGCTTTATACTTTACCCTATGAACATATCAAAATCAAAACAGGATCTCTGGGAATACCTGTCAGATGTGCGCCGCCCGATAGCCCTCTACGGCACGGGGGACGGTGCTGACAAGATAATCTCCGTGCTGGAAAGATACGGCCTTAAAGACCTCATCGCCGCTGTTTTTGCGAGCGACGGTTTTGTCAGGGACAGGATGTTCCATGGGTTTAAAGTCATATCTTATTCCGAATGCTGCGAAAAGTTCGGTGATAAGGACTTCATCGTCCTCGTCTGCTTCGGCTCATCAAGGCCTGAAGTATTAGAGCAGGTATCTAAGATCAGCTCTGAAAGAGAGCTCTACGTTCCTGACGTTCCCGTATACGGGGATATATTATTCACCCGCAAATTCTATGAATCGTCAAAAGGATCTATCGAAGACATTTATCCGCGCCTGGCAGATGATGCTTCTCGCAGATGCTTCGAAAACTATATAAGCTACAAACTCACCGGCAACATATCCTATCTTGAAAAAGCCGAGTCGGATCCCGGTGATGAATTCGAATTGCTTAAAGGCATTTCAGAAGGATGTTTTGTCGATCTCGGCGCATACTACGGCGATACGCTGATCCGTTATCTTAACAGGTTCCCGTGCCTTAATAAGGCTGTCGCAGTCGAGCCGGAGCGCCATTCATTTAAGAAACTTAATGAGTGTGCATCAGAGCTCGGATCTGACATAACATGCATCAACGCACTTGTCGGAAGCCATGCCGGAACAGAAAAGGTATCAGCCTCCAGAGGCAGGGGCACAAGGGCTCTTGCGGCAAGCAATGTTGAGCTCAAAAAGACAATAGACATAGCCGTCATAACCGTTGATTCTCTGGCTATTGATAACGTCAGCTTCATCAAGTTCGATGTCGAGGGATCCGAAGCAGATGCGATAGACGGCGCAAAGGAAACTATCAGAAAATGCCGTCCCGCAATGAAGATCGCCTGCTATCACAGAAGCGAGGATGTTTTCGCGATCGTCAAAAAAGTTATGGAGATCAGGGACGATTATAAAATCTATATGCGCCACACAAGATGCATCCCGGGCTGGGATACGGACTTCTACTTTATCTGATAAGGAACTCTCATGAAGATACTGATCGTAAGTGACTCACACGGAAATAACGGACCTTTAAGGACGGCGATAATGAAGGAAGCTCCTGATATGCTGATCCATTTGGGCGACGCCGAGTACTCGCAATCCGAGATCGCAAGATGGGCCGGAGCTCCGAAGACTCCCTGCATTTTTGTAAAGGGCAACTGCGATACTTACTGCGATCAGGATATCGTAAGGAATACGGCAGTGTTCAGTCTCAACGGGCATAAGTTCTTCTGCTCCCACGGGCACCTCCAGAAGGTCAATTACGGGCTTCTGACGATATCGCTTACGGCTCAGGAACAGGGCTGTGATATCTGCATGTTCGGACACACGCATGTCCCCTATGACAGCTTCGGTGACGCAGTCTCGGAATATAACAGATTCTATGAATCCGGGTTCGGAACAAGCTTCTCGGGACCGCGCATCCTTAACCCGGGGTCAATATCGATCCCCCGCGGCGGTTCTGCGCGCAGTTACATGATAATGGATATGGAAGACGACGGCAGATATGACGTCAGATACTGCCTCTGCGATTAAGCCTTATACTTCTTGACGTATTCCTGATACTTTCTCTCGTCCTTATCCTTGCGCTGCTTGAAGTCGTGCATGTAAGTATCCTGATTCTTGGAGTGCTTGGCACCTGCAGACTTGAATCTGTAAGCGATCGCAGCGATGTTGAGGCTGTGCTCGGCTATTCTGACGCAGCTGTAAAGGATATCGTTAAATACGAATCCCTGCTCTGTCGTGCAGACGCCTGAAGCAAGTCTGTCAACGTGATTGGACTTGAACTTGTCGCACATCTCACTGATAACGATCCTTAAGGGTCCGATATCATCGGCATGCGCGGCATCTTTGGAAAGATAGCATTCCAAAGCCATGGTATATATGTCATGGACTGCGGGAATGACTCTGGAGAGCTCTTCTTTTGCAGTATCGGAGAATTCCAGGTGCTTATTGGCGATCTCTTCGGCAGAATCGGAAAGATAGTTCGCGTGGTCGGCGATTCTTTCCACTTCTCCGATCGCCTGAAGGATCATCGAAGACCTGTTCTTGTCATCCTCGCTCAAATGCTGAGTGGTCGTAAGTCTCATTAAGTAAGAACCGAGAAGATCCTCGTAGCCGTCAACCTTCTCCTCATTCTTCTTTATGAAATCGAAATCAGTGGTGTTGTAGCCTTTAAGGAGCATGTCCATGGATTTATCAAGACCGTCTTTAGCCTTGTTTACCATGTTGATCATCATCTTGCGGCACTCACCTACAGCGATCGCAGGAGTAAGCATGAGACGCTCGTCGAGCTTGAATTCCTGCTCTTCCTCTGTCTCCTTGACGATAAGATGCGCGATCTTTACGAGGAGCTTGGAGAACGGGAACAGGAGAATCGTATTTGCAATATTGAATACGGAGTGGATAGCGGCAACGCCTACGATATTTACCGGGCTGTTCAGGAAGTCGAAATCGAATATCGCATTTACGCTGTAGAAAACGATAAGCCAGATGACCGTGCCGATGAGCTTAATAGCTACGTGGATGACCGTAACTCTCTTAGCATCCCTGTTAACGCCGATAGATGAGAGGATAGCTGTCATGCATGTACCGATGTTGGCACCCATTACGAGCGGGATAGCCATGCCGTACGTAAGCTGGCCGGTCATGGAGATCGACTGCAGGATACCGATGGCAGCAGCTGAGCTCTGGATGATGCCTGTAACGATAGCGCCTGAGAAAACGCCTAAGAGCGGGTTCTTGAAGGCTGTCATGATGGATACGAAGCTGTCCATCTCCTTTAAAGGTTCCATGGACGAGGACATCATGGTCATGCCCTGCATGAGGATCGAGAAGCCTAAGAGCATCGAACCGACGTCCTTGTGCTTCTGCTTCTTGGCAGCCATGATGAGGATAATGCCGATGAGAGCAAAGACGAGTGAGAAGCAGGAAGGCTTCAGAAGTCTTAAAACTATATTGTCTCCGGAATCGATGCCTGCAAGGGATAAGATCCACGCAGTAAGTGTCGTTCCGATATCAGAACCGAATATTACGCCAACTGTCTGTGGGAGCTCCATGATACCTGAGTTTACGAAGCCTACCAGCATTACCGTCATGGCTGATGAAGACTGGATGGCGATCGTTATGATGGCACCTATGGTGAGACCTTTGAACTGGTTGTCAGTGGCTTTGTTGAGAAGTTTCTCCAAACGTCCGCCTGCGGTCTTCTTCAATGAATCCGATAAGAGCTTCATTCCGTAAAGAAAGAATGCCAAGCCTCCGAAAAGGGTTATAAACATGAAAATATCCATAGTAACTGCTCCACATCATGTAAAAAAGCGAATTTAACCGGATATATTTTATCGTCAAAAACCGCTATTGTAAAACAAAAAATTATTACAAGATTAAATACATAGATGCCCGTCTATGTATCAACAAAGACGGGCATCAAAAGCGTTATTTTATTGTGTTTTGATTATTTCCTTCCCAGGACCGCAGGCAGGATGAGCGATACGAGGAATGCTATAAGCGCATTGATCGCTGCTCCGATCAGAATGGCCGGGGTAAGGTGTCCTATAAAGATTCCCACTATAACTGCGACTGCAGAAGGTGTAAGTCCGAAATAAAGGAATGTCATCTGAACGATAAGTGCTATCGTCTGCGCCTGGTCCTTCGGGAGCGAGAGCGAGATGAGGGTTCCTACTACCGTTGCAAAGAAGCTGATCGACAGTATGAACAGGAACCATGCGATAACGCTGAAGATATCAGCCTTAAGGATCACTGCTGCTACGATGATCGGGACCAGAAGGTCGATCGCCGTGACAAAAAGGCATCCGAGCAATGAATACATGAGCTTCTTGTGGGGCTTTTCCGGGATCATGATGAAGAAATCCTTGGAGGTGTCTTCCCTGATCGGGTCACCCATTGTCCTGTAGAAGGCCATGACTCCGAGTACTGCTGCAGGGATAAAGAAAGCATCGCCGTAAGGATACTGTCTCGAAAGGTACGCGACAACACCTGCAATGATCGTGTAGATGATCATCGTTGTGGAGAGGACCTTGAGCTTGGCAAATCTGAATCTGTTGAAGATTGCCTTGTAAAGGAAGACATTCGCACCGTTTCCGTAATGGAAGCCGTCTCTTTCGACTTTGCCCTTTCTCTCCTTTTCCCTGGTCATGACACCGCCCTTTGCGGCATTTCTGGCACTCTCGAGCTGCTCGGCCTTGTGCTCTGCGGCAAACATGGCATCCTCGTAGAAGTCAGCCTTGAGCTTCCAGATAACAAGTACGAGCACAGCGCATGCTGCGACGAAGAGACCGAGATAGATCATCGATAAGGTGATATCTCCGGTGCATGCATAATATGAGATGCCTCTGAGCCAGCCCCAGAAAGGCACCCAATGTGTATTTGAGCCTGCAAAGAATGCAAAGAGAGCAGCGATTACAGACTGCTTTGTAATAACGGTATATGCCAGGAAGCCTACGGCAATGGCGCCGTAAACTCCGGCAAGGAAATTCTTGATGTTTCCGGTTCCGCTCTTCATTTTCGATGTGATCGTATAAAAGACCACCTGAACCAGTGTGCTGAATACGAGTATCAGAGCATATACGATGATGATGGATACCGCGCCCCAGAGGCTTAAACCCGCACCATGCGTCAGGTTCGGTATCTGGAACAGCATGAACAGCGAGATCAGGAGCGATGAACCGAGTGTGCAAAGAAGCCTGAACATCAGAACAGACTGCGGTCTCATCGGTGTTGAGAACAGCATCGGGACATCCGCCGGCAGGAAGATCTTGGAAGAATTCTGTGCGTTTATGATATTAGTGGCAAGGATCAGAAGGAATACTGCGGAAATGGCGAGATCAACGATCTGTTCTTTCGTTATGTTGTATTTCTCCATCATCTGTCCGATCTTGGATTTTGCAAGCTTGCCGGAGACCGCGTCGTCCACCGAGATATCTTCACCGGGGCCCTCGCGGTCATCGACCTGGACGACCGATGTGCCTGAAGGTTCCGTACTGTCCTTCTTCTCCTTCTTATCGAAGAATCTGGCAACAAGGCCTACGACAGTTCCGAAGACCAGTGCTATCACTATGAAAGCGACCCACGTCTTCATCAGCTTTCTAAGCGTGTTAAAAAGCGAGTGGGAAACGTAATAAAGGAAAAGTCTCATGCTTCGGGCTCTCCTTCACCGCTTACAGATGATTTATCAATGCCTTCAGTTACTTCGAAGAACAGGTCTTCCAATGACTTTCCGCTTGCATCAACCTCGGCTCTCGTAACATTAGCCTTGATCTGGCCGTTCTGCATGATGATGGTCCTGTCCCAGAGCATATCGACGCTGTCGATGATGTGGGTACTGATGAACAATGTCTTTCCTGCTTTGCGCATCTCTTCGATGTAGTTCTTTAATTCCTTGATCGCATGAGGATCAAGACCTACCAGAGGCTCATCGAGAAGGATGATGTCAGGATCGGGCAAGAGTCCTAAGCAAAGGTTTAACTTCTGCTGCATACCCTTTGATAATTCGTCACCGAACTTCTTGCGCTTGTCATCTAATTCGAAGCGCTCGAGGAGCATATTGATGCGGTCCTTGTAGTCTGTAAGTTTATATGCTCTTGCAATAAACTCCATGTGCTCGATAACGGTAAGCGTCGGATAGAGCGAAGGCATCTCGGGAATATATCCCAGGACTTTCCTTGCGCCGACGGACTTATTGATCATGCCGTTTACGGTGATGGTTCCGTCATACTTCAAAAAGCCGATGATGGACTTGATGATCGTACTCTTGCCGGCGCCGTTGGGACCTAAAAGGACCGTCAGGGAACCCGGTTCCAGTGTGAACGATACATCGTTGCATGCGACATTCTTGCCGTAACGCTTGGTTACGTTCTTGACTTCTAACATAATCAATTACCCCCAAAAAAGTAAAACACTGCGAAGATTCTGCCATTTGAAAATTCGGTTTGCAATAGAATTTTGGTGAGATTAAGGTGTAGTTAAGAATTTTGTATGGTTGTCAAAAAATCAATATCTTTATGAACGAAACCGCATTTGCTAACGACTTTTGAATACCCCCATGTTATTATTTTTAATACTGGTGCTTTATTGAAATGTATTAGGGGTGTCTTAATTATGGCTAAATGGATTATCGTCGTTGACGACGACACTGCCAATCTCAAGATGGCAGGACACATCCTGAGCAAAAACAACATGCGTGTGACCGCATTCAAGTCCGGCAGTTCCTTCCTTGATTATGTCGATGACAACGGCATGCCGGATCTGGTACTTCTCGATATCAAGATGCCGGTCATGGACGGATTCGAGACTTTGGGCGAGCTCCGTAAATTGGAGCAGCAGAAGGGTCTTATGAAGACTCCGGTTGTTTTTCTCACTGCGGATGAAGATGTTGATACTGAGACAAGGGGTTTTGAAGTAGGCGTTTCCGACTTTATCAGGAAGCCCTTTAATCCCGATGTCCTCCTCAGGAGGATCGACAATATCATGTCGAACTCCCAGGAGATGCATGACCTCAAGAGCGAGGCCACGATCGACAAGCTCACGGGGTTTCTTAACAAGGGTGCAACAGGTGTAGAGCTATCCAAGATGTGCTCGGATTCCACCGGCTGCCTTATGATGATAGACCTGGATTCGTTTAAGCTCGTAAACGATATCTACGGTCACGAGATGGGCGACAAGGTTCTCATCTCATGCTCTGAGGTCATCCGCGAAGCAGTTCCCGCAGGAAGCAAATGCGGAAGGATCGGCGGTGACGAATTCGTTGCCTTTGCAGCAGGCGTAACCTCCGAAGCCATAGTCTCCGAGATCTCAAAAAAGATAAACGACAATATCACGGCTAAAGCAAAAAAGCTCATGGGCGATGACATGGGCATTCCTTTGGGCGCATCTATCGGCGGCATCTTCGTTCCGAGATTCGGCAACGATTACAGCTCCCTTTTAAAGCTAGCCGACAAGGCTCTTTACAATGTAAAAAAGAACGGCAAGCACGGCTACGGCCTTTACGACGATGACATTGAAGACAGCAGCGTAACAGCCCTTAACGATATCCGTGCTATATCAGAGATATTGGGCGAACGCTCCATCCAGGACGTCGCGCTTCAGCTCGATAAGGATTCGTTCTCGCCTGTATACCGCTATGTGATCAGATACATAATCAGACACCGCATCAATGCATGTAAGATACTCTTCACGCTGGAACCTGCAAGCGGCATAAGGAATTCCGCATTTTTCGAGCGCGTCGACGAATTCGGCAATCACATAAGAGAGTCCCTGCGCAAATCCGATATCTTCATGAGGAACAGCAAGAACCAGTATTTCGTATTCCTCACGGATATCAGGACAGATTCCATAGCCAAGGTTATCTCCCATATCCTTGATGAATGGCACTCAAAGGGCAATGACGACATCGTCATTACTTACGAGACCGAATCCATCGGAAACCAGCAGGAATCTGCCGGTGCCAAGAAGGTCAAGAAGGTCGTAGTAGTTGATGATGATGTCATCAACCTTCAGGTCGCAGGAAAGATCTTGAGTTCCGGCGGTCTCCGCGTAGCTGCGCTCAGATCGGGCGAGGCTCTTTTCGATTATCTCGCGAAAGAGAGTGAACTTCCGGACCTGATCCTTCTCGACGTAAAGATGCCCGGCATGAGCGGTTTTGACTGCATAAAGAGGCTTCACTCACTTGAGACTGCGGCATCCAAGATCCCCGTCATCTTCCTTACGGCAGACGAGAGCGAAGGAGCAGAGCGTGAGGGCCTTGCACTCGGCGCAATGGACTTCATCAGAAAGCCCTTTGTTCCTGAAGTGCTCCTTATGAGGGTAAAGAATCTGATTGAGCTCGTCACGCTTCAGAACCGGCTTTATTTCGAGGTCGAGCAGAAGACAAGGGAGAACAAGGATCTGTTCATGCAGATCGTAAGCTCTCTTGCCGCCGTTATCGACACCAAGGACGAATATACCAAGGGCCACTCTTCCCGCGTAGCCAAATACTCAAAGATGATCGCCAAGAGACTCGGATACTCTGATGCCAGACAGGACGAGATCTATATGCTCGCCCTCCTCCATGATGTCGGCAAGATCGGCATTCCCGACGGAATCCTCAACAAGCCCGGAACCCTTACGGCTGAGGAATATGAACTCATCAAGGCACACTCCCCGATGGGCGCTTCCATTCTCAAAAATATCGAGAATGATCCGAAGTTCGAGAGCTGCGCCATGTATCATCACGAGAGATACGACGGCACCGGTTATCCCCAAGGACTCAAAGGGACCCAGATCCCTGAAGAGGCAAGGATTATAGCGGTGGCCGATGCCTATGACGCCATGTCCTCTGACAGGAGCTACAGGGCCCACCTGTCACAGGAGGCGGTAAAGAACGAACTTGAGCTCGGAATGGGAACGCAGTTCGACCCGAAGATAGCCGAGATAATGCTGACGATAACAGAGGAAGATAAAGAATACAGATTAAGAGGGTGATCACCATGAGTACTAACGACAAGGATCTATTTCAGACTTCGCACCTTACAATCCTGATAAGCTACACAATCTTTGCGACAATCCTCGTCGTTGAATCCCTCCTCTTAGACTGGGAGAAATGGGCACTCATCCTCATCATCGGAGGAATGATCGCTGCCTGGGTCCTTCACATCAGGCACACGGCTCCTTCTAATGTCCGCATCTGGCTCTATGCCGTCCTCATGATGGGATGCTATTTCTTCTACGGAATCCACCAGACCAGCACTTTTGACCTTGCCCTCGTCATGGCAGCCCTCATCATGCTCCATACGATGACAGGCAGGAAGGCATTCATTACTCTCTGCCAGTTCACGTTCTATATTACGATGGCCTACGAAGTCGTAATAATGGTCATAAATAAGGAAGAATTCAGTGTTCTTGTGATCACGCGCCTCGTGCTCCATTTCATCATGATCTTCTTCATCGGAAGATTCGCGAAGAGCATCATCGACAAGTGGCTTCAGGTACTTAACAAATCCAAGGATGAAGTCATCCAGCTCACGGAAGCCACTGAACACTTAAACGACTTCCTCGCAAACGTTTCACACGAATTAAGGACTCCCGTCAACGCGATCATCGGTCTTACGACGCTCTGCATCGACAAGTCCAGACACAGGGAGATCGAAGGCGACCTTATCGCCGTAAGAGATGCCGGACGCAAGGTCGCAGAGCAGATCAGCGATATCCTGGACTATTCCGAGATCGACCGTAAGAAAGCAGTCTGCAACAACGAAGACTATATGCTCTCTTCAGTGCTGAACGACCTCGTTGCCGATCTCAGACATTACAAATCCAAGAACGTCGAGCTCATAATCGACGTCGATCCGGCGATCCCCGCCGTCATGAATTCCGACGTATCCAAGATCAAGAAGATCCTCAAAGCCCTTATCACAAACGGCCTCAAGTACACCCAGAAGGGCGGCGTTTATGTGAGGATCACGACTGTGAACCACGCTTACGGCGCCAACCTCTGCATTGAGGTCACCGATACCGGCATGGGAATGAGCGAATATGAGTTGGAGAAAGTCTACGACAGCTTCTACCAGGCTGATTCCAGCCGTTCCCGTCAGGGCGGCGGCCTGGGCCTCGGCCTTGCCATCGTATCAGGCTTCGTATCCCTCTTAGGCGGCTTCATGACGATCGAGAGCAAGCCTGATGTCGGAACCACGGTCAACGTCAGTATCCCCCAGAGGATCGTGGATCCTCTGAGCTGCATGTCAGTTTCAGCGCCGGACAGGCTCTGCCTCGGCGCGTTCCTGCATTTCGAGAAATACGATCATCCGGCAGTAAGAGACTACTATAATTCCATGGTCCTCAACATCGTAAAGGGTTTGGGCGTCCAGATGCACCGCGTTAATAACGCAGAGAACTTAAAGCTCCTGCACAGCTCAGTCCATCTGACCCACCTCTTCATCGCCGAAGACGAATATAACGATAACGTCAACCTCATCGAAAGCCTTGCCAAGGAAATGGTCGTTGCGGTCGTCGCTAACGAAGGCATGGTGCTTCCGAAGAATTCACGCGTCAAAGTGCTCGAAAAGCCTTTCTACTGCTTCCCTGTCGTATCCATCCTTAACTCCACGGTCGACAGCAAGGAAGAGCGCGCCAAGAAGCTCCGCTGCGAGGGCGTAAGGGCTCTTGTTGTCGACGACGAATCAATGAACCTCGTCGTTGCAAAGAGCATCTTTGCCAGATACGGAATGAGGGTAACCACCGTAATTTCCGGCCAGGAATCGATCGATGTCTGCAGAAGCAAGGTTTTCGACATCATATTCATGGATCACATGATGAGCGGAATGGACGGCGTCGAAGCCATGAAGAGGATCAGGACCGATGTCGCGGGCCTCAACGGCTCAGTTCCGGTTATCGCGCTTACCGCAAATGCGATGAGCTCTGCGAAGCAGATGTTCCTGTCAGAAGGCTTCGACGGCTTTGTAAGCAAGCCTATTGAGATCGAAGAACTCGAGCGCGTCTTAAAGCAGGTCCTCCCCAAGTCAGCCATTTCCTTTGTCGATGCTGACGGACTGGTCGAATCACTGCCTGACGAACCCGAAGAAATAGCAAAGCCTGAACCCGTCAAGGAGAAGGACTTCATAACGGAGCTTCGAAAGTGCGGCATCGATACCGAGGCAGGCCTTAAATACTGCGTCGGCGACAGGGACTTCTACAAGTCACTCCTGATGCAGTATGCGGCAGAATCTGCCGACAAGATCGCTTCAATGAAGAAATATTATAACGTCAGAGACTGGCACAACTACGAGATCTTAGTCCATGCGTTAAAGAGCACTTCAAAGATGATCGGCGTGACCGGTCTTTCCGAGAAGGCAAAGGCTTTGGAGAAGGCCGCAAAGGAGAATGAAGAGAGCTTCATCCTGCAGAATCACGAAGCAACGATAAGAGAATACGGACTCATCGCAGGAGAGATCAAAAACCTCCTCCTGTCAGATAACGAGGAGAAGCCTGACGATGATGTTTTCGAATTCGAACCTGAGAGCAACGGAGGTGATAAGGTATGAAAGACATGTTGAGATATCTGTTCAAGCCCTCCAAAAACGACCGTGAAGCAATCAGATCCGCTTATTACGAGTCAGTCGGACCTACGCGCGTCACGATGGTAATAACGCTTATTGCCGCTCTCACGTTTATGGTGCTGACCTTCGCCTGGCCTGCATATTTCGGCGGAACGACGGTCCTTTACCACCAGATCTGCTATGTTTGGGTAATCGCGATCGCAGTTGCGTGGCTTTTTGGCGCGAATTATGCGATGAAGGATTTTTCCGCCAGATACCGTACGATCTTTTTCCTGAACCATTTCATGGGCGTAACCCTTTATGTCTGGGTCATAGCGCTCATGATCGTAAACTTCATGGCGCGCAACACGGTGGACACCACGCTCTTCATGACGGTAGCGCTGGTCGTTCCCCTCTGCGTATATTTCAACCCGCTTGTCTATTTCATCGTGGCGCTCTTATCCAATATCTCGGTAGTCACATTCCTCTATTATGCGTTCTCGATAGGATCGATAGAGCCTAATGAGATGGCAAACTTCCTGATCTTCTCCGTTTTCCAGCTCGTAATGGGAGTCATCATGTCCTACACGAAGTTCAGGCTTAACGAGCAGCTCGTAACGGCTGAGAAGCAGCGAAAAGAGATCTACATGCTCAACAAGTCCCAGAACAGCTTCTTCTCCAACATGAGCCACGAGATCAGGACTCCGATCAACACCATCATCGGCTTAAACGAGATGATCCTTCGTGAGGACGTAAGCGACGAAGTAATCGAAGATGCGGTCAACATCAAGGCAGCCGGCAAACTCCTTCTCAACCTCATCAACGACATCCTCGACATGAGTAAGTTCCAGTCAGGCTCCATGCAGCTCCTGATCGAACCCTATCATACAGGCGACATGCTCTCGGATATCGTCGGCATGCTCTGGATCAGGGCAAAGGATAAGAAGCTCGACTTCAACGTCGACGTATCCCCTGACATCCCTGCCGAGCTCATAGGTGATGAAGTCAGGATCAAGCAGGTCCTTATCAACATCATCAACAATGCCATCAAGTACACCAAGGAAGGTTCAGTCTCCCTTACTGTCCAGTGCGAGCGAAAAGACGATAAGACCTGCAACATGATCTACATGGTCTCAGACACGGGTATCGGAATCAAATCAGAAGATATCCCTTATCTGTTCTCCGCATTCAAGAGAGTCGATGAGACGACCACCAGGCACATCGAAGGAACAGGTCTCGGCCTTTCCATCGTTAAGCAGCTCGTAGACATCATGGGCGGTAAGATCACCGTCAACAGCGTCTATAAGAAGGGCTCCACATTCATGGTCGAGATCCCGCAGAGGATCGAGCGCGAAGACTCCGTCGGCAACTACGACTTCGCAAAGGCAGGAAGCTCAGGCAGGAAGAAGGAATACCTTCCCAAGTTCGAAGCACCTGAGGCACGTATCCTTGTCGTTGACGACAACGAAGCAAACCTCATGGTCGTAAGCAAGCTTTTAAGAGATACCAAGGTCAGGATCGATACGGCAACAAGCGGTACCGATGCTCTCCGAAAGACCCTCAACATCAAGTACAACGTTATCTTCATGGACCACCTCATGCCTGAGATGGACGGTGTCGAGTGCAGAAGGAAGATCAAGGATCAGACCGGCGGACGCTGCCGTGAGACTCCAATCATCATCCTCACCGCCAACGCCGATGAAGAGAACAGGGCACTTTATGCACGCGAGAACTTCGACGGTTATCTCGCCAAGCCCGTAAGCGGCGACGCTCTGGAGAATGAGGTCTATAACCACCTTCCGAAGGAGATCGTCCACATCACAGGCAACAGAAGTGAGATCGCCGAAGAATCCATCTCCTGGATGAGCGGCACCAAGAAGCGTAAGAGCATCGTAGTCACCTCCGAGAGTGTCGCCGACCTCTCGCCGGAACTCATCGAGAAATACGGCATCGCGATCATTCCTCACAAGGTAAGGACCGAAGAAGGCCTTTTCAAGGACGGCAAGGAGATCGAGACCCAGGGAGTCCTCAAATACATGGAAGATCCCGATCACGTGGTCCTCCCTCAGGGTCCTACCGTAAGGGAAGCCGAAGAGTTCTTCGCCCTGCAGCTTGCCAATGCAAATAACGTCATCCATATCTCGATCTCTTCAAAGATCGAGCACAGCGGATACGGATCTGCTCTCGAAGCATCCAAGTCTTTCGATAACGTATTCGTAATCGACTCGGCCCACCTCTCGAGCGGCCAGGGCCTTATGGCCGTTGTCGCCGCGAAGATGGTCGAATCAGGCCTTAGTGCCGAGCAGATAGTAGAGAAACTCGAAGTCTACAAGAAGAAGATCCACACGAGCTTCATCGTTGATAACCTTGACTTCCTGTCACGTGCAGGCCAGGTCGGCAACGGTACGGCAAATATCGTTAAGTCCCTCATGGGCCGTCCCGTCTTAAAGCTCCGCAAGGGTAAGATGGGCGTCGGCATGACCTATTTCGGCGCCAGGGAGAATGCATGGAAAGCATACATCAACTCCGTTCTCTCCAACCCTGCCGGCATAGACACGAGCATTCTCTTCGTAACCTATGTAGGCCTCACCAAGCGTGACACCGACTGGATCCGCGAGTTGGTCGAGAAGCATGTCCACTTCGACGAGATCTACTTCAAGCAGGCCTCCCCTGCCGTCTCCGTAAACTGCGGCCCCGGCACGTTCGGACTGCTGTACATGGAGAAGTGATCATTTTCGCAAACTGATTCATACAAGTGCGGGGCAGACCTGCAAACCATCCAATCGTACGTTTTTCGCCCTTAAAAACGTACGAAAACAAGGCTTGCAAATTGCAACGAATGAAATCGTACCTTTTTCACCCCTAAAAGCGTACGATTTTACCCTTTGCAAATTGCAGCCGGGATAAAGTGCTTCCAGGCTCCCCTCCGTGCACGAAAAAAGGCCGCCTCACTCAAAATGAGGCGGCCCTTATCATCTGAAGTTGATCAAAGATATCAGTAATTCTCTGCGTTTACTTCGAAGTAGCTCTGAGGATGAGCGCATACAGGGCACATCTCGGGTGCCTTTGTGCCGACTACGATATGACCGCAGTTTCTGCACTCCCAGACCTTAACTTCGCTCTTTGCGAATACTTCCTGAGCCTCAACGTTCTTAAGGAGAGCTCTGTATCTCTCTTCGTGATGCTTCTCGATGGCGCCTACCATTCTGAACTTAGCTGCGAGTGCCGGGAAGCCCTCTGCTTCAGCAGTCTTAGCGAAGTCCTCGTACATGTCTGTCCACTCGTAGTTCTCGCCGTCAGCAGCAGCTGCAAGGTTCTCAGCTGTTGTACCGATGCCCTCGAGTTCCTTGAACCAAATCTTAGCGTGCTCTTTCTCGTTGTCAGCTGTCTTTAAGAAGAGTGCTGCGATCTGCTCGTAGCCTTCCTTCTTAGCCTTGGATGCGAAATAGGTGTACTTATTTCTAGCCTGTGATTCGCCTGCGAAAGCAGCCTGAAGATTCTTCTCTGTCTGTGTACCTGCGTACTTGTTTGCCATTTTTGATTCCTCCTGTTTATTGGTTATTGTTATTTCTTTTATCTCTTCTTTTACGGGGGCTGCGGGGGCAGCGGGAGCGCCTGAATCCAAGGGGATAAAGTAGCTCGCGTCATGCTTGCACCACGGGCAGATAAAGTCTGAAGGAAGCGTATCGCCCTCGTAGATATATCCGCAGACAGTGCAGATAAAGCCCTTCTTAGGTGCTTCGTCAGCTTTGGGAACGCCCGGCTTCTGCTTGATATTCTTCTGGTAGAAAGCATATGTGACTGAAGGGTCATCTGATAAGACTTCGCCGTCAGTAACGTCTGCCAGGAATAATGTGTGGGTGCCCAAGTCAGTCTCGCTTACGACCTTTGCTGAAAGATAAGCATTCGTCTCATTTGCGATGTATGCAATGCCGTTTGCCGCGCGCGAAAAATCTATCGATTCGAACTTGTCGATATCCTTGCCGCTCTGGAAACCGAAATGCTTATAGGTATCGAACTTCGAACCCTCTGTTAAGATCGACACATTGAACTCGCCGGTCTTACGGATCATGTCGTGCGTAAAGTTCAGTTTGTTGACTGCAACTGAGATCCTGTTAGGTTCTGTAGTGACCTGGATTACGGTGTTAACGATACAACCGTTGTCTTTAGCGCCGTCTTTGGCAGTCAGGACAAAAAGACCGTATGACAGGTTGTACATGGCTTTACTGTTCATGCTGTTCCCCTTTCTCTTTTTGTAGCGCCTCTTGCCAAAAAGGCATAGTCATATTATAGGGGATAACACACCTTTTTTGTGTGATTAATTAATGAATTTTTGACACTTTTCGGTGGAGGCGCGAAAACCTTATTCGGTCCTCAAAGCCGTTACAGGATCCTGTCTGGACGCAGTCTTTGAAGGGATGAGGCCTCCGATCAAGGTCAGCACGACGCTCAAGAGTACAAGTATGACCGCTGCTGCCCAAGGCATTGCCGCACTGACGTCAGTCGATTCGGCGAGCTTATGGATCAGCGAGTTGATCGGGATAAGAAGGAACAGTGATATTCCGACACCGAACAGACCTGCCAGGAAGCCCGTGATCATGGTCTCAGCGTTGAAGACATCTGCGACATTGCGCTTGGATGCACCCATGGCGCGGAGGATACCGATCTCCTTGCGGCGTTCAAGAACGCTGATATATGTGATGACGCCGATCATGATGGACGATACGACGAGTGATATTGCAACGAATGCGATGAGGACGTAAGAGATCGTGTTGATGATCTTCGTTACGGACTTCATGAGGGCGCCTACGATGTCGGTATAATTGATGCTCTTGTCATCTTCGCCCCTGTCTTCGACCATCTTGTTATAGTCCTTGATGATCGTCGTGATCTTGTCCTTGGATTCGAAGTCCTTCGGATAGATCGTGATGGATCTGAGGTCTTCCTTGTCGCAGTAACCGAATGCGGAGAGGTTGCCTTCTGCCGAAGCGGTCTTGCCGCCCATGAGCTCGCTCATGAAGGACTGCAACTCGTCCTCGTCCATATTGAACTGGAATGCCTTTGCAAAAGCATCCTGGTCAACTGACAATGCGCTTCCGAAGTCTGAGAACGTATCCTGCAGAGCCTTTGTCATGTTGGATGCGAGGCGCTCTACTACCATGCCGATGGCCTTTTCGATGCCCTTGGCAAGCTGGCCTGCCATCTGGGAAGTAAGACCGTTGACATTCTTGGTCAGAGCCTTGGTGATCTCATCGACGTTAACGGATGACGTGACAACTTCGGTAATGAGCTTTCTTGCCCTGTCAGAACCCATGTATTCCTTGAGTGAGCCCTCAAGAGCCTTAGGGTCAGGGAGATTGTTCTCTGTAGCATATTTGCTGTAAGCATCAAGGAGCGCTTCAGCAACGCCCTGAGCCTGCTTGGGAGTGATCTTGACCTTGTCGGTGATCTCTTTGGAGATCATGGCAGACTGCTCATCAACGATCTTCTTACCTTCAGAGCTCTGGAGGTATTCGCGGTAATACTCAGGATAACGGCTCTGGTCCGTAAGATCCATGCCGTTTGCAAGAGCATATTCCGCAAAGCCGTCGGTAATAGCCGACAGAGCCTTGTTTACGATATCCTGGTCGAGATCAGCGATGCCACTGTCGTTGATTATCTTTATAAGCTGCTGTCTTAATACGGCGCTTCCTTCAGAAGAAGCGATATAAGCTGCGATCGCATCCGGAAGCTTGGCATAATCCGTCGAAGGATCTGCGGAAGCATAATCCATATAATCAGTGAAGACGCTGCCCATGCCCTTGATCAGAGCCTCTGTATTGATCTTGAGCTCAACGCCCTTTAAGAGGTCTTTTAACTGCTTCTCGGAGAGGTTCGGCATAGCGCTGCCCAGCGCGCCTGCAAAATCCAGGCCGCTCATGTCACCGAAAGCGTCCTTATCGAACTTGAGCTTGTCCTCGTCGAACTTGAATGCATCTCTTATTGCGTCTTCATCGATCTCGAAAAGGTTATCCATTTTGAAATCGGATTCTTCCTCATCGAATCTCTCGCCCGTGAGAACATTGACTTCGCGGTCAGCAAGCTGTGCCTTGACGATGGCTGCCGTCTCGGATTCTTCTCTTAATTCTTCAACTAGATCCTTACCGTAATAGATACCGGAACCGAGCATCATGATATCCTGGTCAGCCTTGGGCTGTACGATGCCGACGATCTTAAGATCCTGGCTGTTCTTCAGGAGATTACGCATATAATCTTCGCTGTTCCTCATATCGGTATAGACCTTCTGTTTCTCATCGTACTTATAGAACTTATAAGCAGGTGTGACCTTGAATGTCTTATTCATGAAGTCATCGTATTTCCATGTGAAGTATTCCTGGTCGGCAACGACTTCGATACCGTTGGAGAAATCTCTTACCATCTTGTCGAGTTCTTTGGGGTCTCTTAAACCGAATGCGTAGATGATATAGTCGGAAACTGCGCCGTTCGGTGTGAGGACCAAGACAGCCTCGTTTGAATTCTGAGGCCATCTGCCGGTCTTGATGTCATACTGGTTGACGTAGAGCTCCTCGTTCTCAGGGATCTCAAAGAAGATATTCATGCTGTAAGCCGAAGTAAATACCGAAGAGGAAGACAGACCCATTGAAGAGAAATCGTTATTGGGGTTTACCTGTCTGAACTCGCCGTCCTTCTCAAAGCGGAAGATCTGGGGCTCAATGCCGTATGAATATTCAACACCGTTTGTGAGATCGTAGATCTCCGGCTTCTCGGTGTCGAAATATGTTTTGAGGGAGATAAGGTCATTTGTCCTTACCGTTGAGAGGATCCTGCTTACTGACGGGACCTCAGTGATCTCGCCTTCCTTGGCAGGTTCCCAGGTGTCTGTCGATACCATCATCATCGACATAAAGGATACCGAAGACCTCTCGATCGACAGCGGATACTGCGACAGTGTCTGCGCCTCTATCCTGTCGATATAGGTGTTGATGCCGTTAGAAAGCGATAAGATCAGCGCGATGCCGATGATGCCGATCGAGCCTGCAAAAGCAACGAGTATAGTTCTCGTTTTCTTTGTCCAGAGGTTATTGAAGCTCAGTGCGAGCGCCGTGAGGAAGCTCATCGAAGCCTTGCCGAGATTCCTGTGGACCGGTGCCAGTGCATCGGATTTCATTTCAGGTTCAAAAGGATCGCTGTCTGCAGTGATCCTGCCGTCCTTGAGCTTAACTATTCTCGTTGCATATTCTTCAGCGAGCTCGGGATTGTGCGTAACCATTACGACGAGGCGGTCTTTAGCGACCTCCTTAAGAAGATCCATGACCTGGATGCTGGTCTCGGTATCAAGCGCGCCGGTAGGCTCGTCCGCCAGAAGGATGTCCGGGTCGTTTACGAGCGCTCTTGCGATAGCGACTCTCTGCATCTGACCGCCTGACATCTGGTTGGGCTTCTTGTGTGCCTGTTCGCGGAGTCCGACTTTTTCGAGAGCATCAAGTGCCCTCTGCTTGCGCTCTTTGCCGGAGATGCCGGAGATCGTAAGAGCGAGTTCAACGTTTGAAAGTACCGTCTGGTGCGGGATCAGGTTGTAGCTCTGGAATACGAAGCCGATCGTGTGGTTTCTGTATGAATCCCAGTCCCTGTCCTTATAACGCTTTGTGGAAACGCCGTTGATTATGAGGTCGCCGTTATCGTAGCGGTCAAGGCCTCCGATGATGTTCAAAAGCGTTGTTTTTCCTGAGCCTGAAGGTCCTAAAATAGCCACGAATTCATTGTCTCTGAGGTTCAGAGACACTCCGTCCAAGGCCTTCTGCACGAGATTTCCTGTTTTGTATTCTTTATGTATATCCCTTATCTGTAACATGTCGAAATTCTATCACGCGCCAAATGAACATTCTTTACAAAATCTGTGAATTATTCGGAAAATCCTGGTAAATTCATCAGTTTTTGCAACTTGTATCCACGCAGCGCGAAAACCCCTTATTCCTTTGTTTCCGTGTTGCTTTATCTGTTAACAAAACGCCCTTATTGAGGGAGTTTTGAATATAACCACTGTACCTTTTCAGGGAATCCTTCCTTGTTCATCTTTGAGAACTGCTGGAACTGGATCCTCTTGATTCCCTTGAGATAAGGCTTGATCGCGCCTGCAAGTCCGTTGCAGTTTGCCTCGAAAGAATTATCCGGACAATCCATGATGCAGAGATAAGCCTTGTTGCCGGGGTTCCTTTGAGGTGTTAAGACCAGGATCAGGACCTTGGCGATATCAGAATGAGCTCCGCAATACTTCTTTACGGCACCCTCGATCGCTGTGAATTCAGGTGTATCGGAAGGATTGTGGATAAGGACAGGCTCTACGCCGGGAATATCCGGGCCGCCGTTTGCGATGAAGTTATCAAGCGCCTGGCTGCCTGTACCGCCTAATGCAAGCGAAGCATTGTCGCCTGCACCCTGGCCGAACCTCTCCTTAAATGTCATGGAATCAACCATCTTGTCGACAAGATCTTTCGGGATCGTGATCGTTACGGGACCGCCCGGATTTACGAGGAAGCCGTGGTGACGGGGATCTCTTGAGATCGCTGCAACCTGGGCAAAGCTCAATGACATGCGCTGGTCAGGGCCGCCCTGCTTGGAGAAGCTGTTCTTCATTGCTCTTATGCAGAGTCTGTTGTCGGTGAAGACCGGCAGGAATGACAGGTCGGGATGCTGCTTGGGGCTTACTCCGATGAAGCCTACGCTGCTCTTGCCGTTCCTGGCAGGTGAGATCTTCGCGGGAGTAACGAACTCTGATGTCATGAGGCAGTCCATTACCATTGAGAAATACACCGGCTCATCACCGTATTTGCCGTATTCGCAGAGCATAGCGATCGTTCTGGGGTTGCCGGCAGATACCATGCCCCTGCATGCGGGATCCTTGGTATCCTCGATTCCGGAAGCGTCAGTCAGGACTGCAAATCTCTTTACGGGCTTTGAAGCGTCTTCGTCAGGATCTGTCGGAACCGGGATGTCACCTCTGGTGATCTCTATCTCTGCCCTGCCGTCAGATAATTCGTCAACATATTCTCTTCTGTCGTTTCTGATCTTCTCGATCTTTACGGAATACTTCTCACCGATATCCTGATACAGGAAGACCTCGGCATTCTTCCTGACCGTGCCTCTGACATTGCCTTTGATGATGACGTTGCCTTCCTTCTCGGGTACTGCATCGAAAGGAACCTCGTCGCAGAGCATAAAGAAATTCATGCCTCTTGGTGCAAAACCGCCGTTAAGGATCCTGTCGGCAGCTTCCCTTGCCTGTTCCTCGATCTGATAGAACTTCTGGTCAGCTTCCTTCTGAGCCTGCTGTCTTTCCTCGGCTCTCTCGATCTTCTCCTGCTTCTCTTCCTCACGTGCCGCAAGGATGATCTTCATCTCGTCAGAGATGCTACTGTTTGCTTTATTCTCAACCGGTTCGTTGTTCTGCTCTTTCTTTCTTCCAAAAAGTCCCATGATCAGCGAATGCTCCCTTATATATTTTTAACTAAGGAATTATACCATATCACATATACCGTCGGGGGTCTGCTTCATGTTATAATGTTAAAGATTATTTTATTTTAGGGGGGCTGGTTTATGGCTTTATGTGTTAATTGCGGTTCGGAACTTACCGGTGACGATGTATTCTGCCCTAAGTGCGGAACCAGGAATGAGATTGCAAATGATGTTGTTTCAGAAGCTGCGGCCGAATATGCAGTTCCCGAAATGACAAAAGAAGAAAGCATAGCCTTTGCAGATAAGGCATCAACGCTTTACAAGAACTACGAGAGGATCAAAAAGGAGATCGAAGAAAACAAATCCCAGCTCTCCAGGCCGGGCCCGGACGGAGAGGTCAAGTACTATTCCGCCTTCAGATTTTTCTGGCCTTATCTCATCTATGCGGCTGTAGCCTTTAACGTTTTATATTTCTTTGCCCAGCTCTCTGCCAGAGCCACGGGATTGGCTCTGCTCCTGCTCGCGGCAGCATTGATCGTACCTGTCGTTCTCCTGATAGTCGGCGGTGTAAATGCCAGAAGACTGAGAGATTCATCAAATGAGTTAGCGGTAAGAGCTGTTAACGACAGAAAAAGACATCTTGAAGAGCTTAAGAAAGAAACTTCCGTACTTGAGACGAAGAGGGTAAAGATGGCCGCTGAACTTAAAGAATTTGATGCCTTGATTCCTTTATCTCACAGGAACAGCACCAGCATGTCAAAGGTATCACTCCTTCTTAAATCAAATAAGGCCGAGACATTCACTCAGGCAGTAGATATGCTGAGACAGATCTAAAGCACGCTGATGGAATACGACAGACAGGAAATCTTAGATAAAGCAGCGCTAGCCTACAACCACGCCGAGGCAACGATAAGAGCTATGGATGACGTTTTCCAGAACGTCACCGGAAGCGACTACAGTGCGGAACTCACGCTCGCACAGTTCGACATGATCCTTCAGGGAGTCCTGTTGAGCGTGGCAATGGCAGACGGTGTTTTCAAGGATGTTGAACAGGACTTCATAAGGCAGTTCGCGATGCACGGCGACCTGCTCGAATACATCAGGAATGACTCGAACGGCGAAGTCGACCTTACATGGGATGCCATAGCGGGTCTTCCGGAAGACATTACCGCAGGGCTTCTTCAGGTTCTGCCCCGTGTGCTGGACGACCAGTGCGAGAGCTTCATCTATCCGCTTGCTGCGGTGGATTTCACCTACAGCAAGGTCGGAAATGTCCTTACCACTCCGGGCGATTTCCTTAAGGCGATCGAAGCTGACATGATCAGGATCGCAGGGCTCCTGGCCTTTGTTGATTCAGAAGGCACGGACGATGAGATAAATGCCGCAGTATCGATGATCTACGAGCTCGAAGGCAAACATTGGAGAGATCTTCTTTCAGGAAGAGCCTTGGGCCCCGGGCAGGAGATCAACCCTTGATCAGGGTCTGCCACGTGAAAGTATATTGAGCGAACGGACCGTAGAACAGGATCACGAACAGCACGAATAAAACAAACAAAACCTTGAGGCAGAGCGAGAAGATCTTCAGACCTTTCCCTGCCTCTTTTTCTTCGCCGGATTTTATTGTGCTGCCGCTCCAGTAAGCCGCCGGAATGAGCGCCGGCGAGATGTATCTGAAAGATTCCGTACATGTAACCGGGTACTTGAAGCAGAAGACGAATTCGGAGACCACGAATACTATTGCAAGTATCCACAAGGCGATTCCTTCTGTGCATTCGAAAAGCTTCTTTCCGGAATCCTTATATCTTCTCAGAGCGCCCTTTACTCCCGCAAACAGCACGATGGGGAGCAGGATGAACGCTGCGGCCACAAGGATCCTTGCTATGGTGATCATGTAAGCGCTGTCGTACCGGCGTTCGTCGAAGAGCCCCGTCTTTACAAGTGCCAGCACGATATTAAAGTCATTCTCGGGCACATCGCCGCCCTCAAGGATGAACGGTGTCTTCAGAATAGTCTGTGAAGGGATAAGGAGCCTTTGGAGAGGCGAATACATCCATATATCCATCTTCGCCGAGGAATCTATCGCATAAACATATGTCATGGGCACTCCGTAGCTTATGAGGTTCTTTAACGGGAACCAGAGTCCCAGGGGGAATACCGCAAATGCGAAAAGGGCAAACTGCTTGATAAGTTCCTTCGTCTTAAGCACGGTCTTCCTGCCTTTTGCGTCTTTGTTGTCCTTGATGGTCTTTATGAGTCTTACAAGGAACAGCCATCCTACTGGGAATGCAACAAGACCCATCGAGAGCTTCGTCATCATGGCGCAGCCGATACAAAGTGCCGTGTAAACGATCTTCCTGCTGTCCGGATCCTTATACCATTCAAGCGCGAAATATACCGCACCTGTAAGAAGCATCAGTGCCAGCGGATCGTTATTGACCTGGATCGCGAGATAGATCATGTGAGGGCTGAAGGTTATGAACAGCATTGAGAATGCCAGCGCCCTGCCCTCTAACCCAAGGCGCTCCAGGATCTTCTTTGCGAACAGGATAAGATAGGAGATCCACAGCATCGGGAGCATCTTTAATCCGTCGAAATCTTCTGCAAACTTGAGCGGCAGCACATTCTGTATCTTCAGGAACATCGCGCTCAGGAAGTGATGGAGCGGCGGGTGGTAGAACTGCCCGAGATCCCTTACGTCACCGTCAGGAAGCGCCAGATTGTCATAGATATACATGATGTAGGTATCATGGAATCCCGCATGCTTGATGGAGAAATTCGCCACGTCATGCTGATAGAAATTGAGCGGCGTGAAGAGCACCATGACTGCCCTCATTACAAAGCCGGAAGCAAGAACCAGTGTGACGAGATCCGTAACCTTGAATTTCTTTCCCAAGGCAAGCACCGCCGCCGATACTATTACCGAACCAAGGCCCGCCCAGCACAGGACGCTCTCCATGATCGATACACAAGGCAGGGTCTTTCTGCCGCAGGCGTTAAAAGAGAGTTTGAAGATAAGAAAATAAATGCCAAATGCAGGAAGAGCCGATACCAGCGAGAGGAATCGCTTTTTCGAGCTCGTGAAAGCAGACGTTACGTAGAACGCGCAGCATGCCGTAAGGAGCGCCATCAGAAGCGACAGCTGCACTTCTCTCATGTTTATGGCATCCATGCCGGAGAAAAGATACAGGACAAAGACCGCCGCCGTGCATACGCCGAAGCCCTGCGCCGCCTGCCTGAAATCCTTCTTCTCTGCCTGCTCAAGCTTTACCATGTCACATCCACCACAGCAACTTCACCTTTGACATAAGTCCAAAGGATCGTGTAGAAAACGATCGCGAAGATCATAAATGCCACAGAGACAGCCCTTGTTATCTTCGTCACGAGATCTTTATTGCTTCCCTTAAGCTTTATGTCCGATATCTTTGTGTAGAAAAGCACACCGCAGAGGATCAGTGGCGTTGAATACCTGAAATTCATAGAGCAGATGTGCGGGTACTTGAGTGAGAACGAGATGATCGAACCGATCTGCGTTAAGGCCAGAAGGATCATGGATAATTCCGGCCAGAGTTCTTTGCTGTTTTTAGCCTTGATAAGGGTTACGGCAAATCCTGCTGCAGCGATAATTATCATTATCAGCAGCGTAATCAGGAGCGCGTAGCCAGCCATGCTCATCGTAAAGTCATCTCTGTAATTCTCCTCGCCGAACAGCAATGTCTTAACTTCGGTTATAAAGATGTTGTAATCCTGCTCGCCGTCCGAACCGAGATTGATGTAATAGTCCTCTATAGGGAATCCGTAAAAGCCGAAGAGCCTTTGCACGGGCGAATATCTGCTTACGTCCTGATAGGGGTTATCCGATCTTAAGACATATGAGAGCGGGACCTTGAACATAAGGTAATTCCTGATCTGGAACCATAAGCCCAAAGGCGCGCTTATAAGGCCGAAGACAGCGAGGTTTGCAAAAGTCCTGCCGCCCTCTTTCTTTCCCTTGATGTCCTTAATCAGCTTAACGATGAACAAAAACCCCAGAGGGAATGCGATAAGGCCGACGGAGAGCTTTGTCATCATGCCGAAGCCCGTCGCTAGCGCTGAGAGGATAATGTTCCTCCATTTGCCTTCTTTGAACCATTTAAGCCCGAAGTAAAACGCCGTAAAGAACAAAAGGATCGAGAGGATGTCGTTGTTTACGGATCCCGCAAGGATAGTAAACGTCGGGAAGACCGATATGACCGCCGCAACTGACGTACGGCTCTCCTTGCTGATCCCCAAAAGCTCCAGGATCTTATAGATCATTATCACGGTGAACTGCGACCAGAGCAGGGACAGTGCCTGAAGAACTTCATAATTATGCGTTCCCTTGGGCAGGAAGAGCTCATATGCCTTAAGGAAAACGGCACTTACAAAATAATGGAACGGCGGATGATAGAACTGACCCATCTGCCTGACATCGCCTTCCGGGAGCGCAAATCTGTCCCTCACGTAAAGGATGTATCCTGAGTGGAAGAAATTATAATTGCCCTCTTCGAATATCGCGACGTCATTCTGCCTCGTAAAGATATCCGAATAGAGCACGTAGCCGGTCTTCAGGATGAATCCTGCCGCAAATATCAGTACGACCAGGCCTTCTGAAGTAAGCTGCTTCTTTTTCTTGAGGAAAATGCCGTAGCCTGCAATAAGGACATAGCCTAATACCATGACCGTGCACGCGGCGGGTTTGCTTCCGAGCTGCATGCCTGTGGCGATAAGAACCACCAGTACAAGAAGTGCCGTGATCGCAAACGGGTGCTTATAAACTGTTTCTGTGATCCTGTCCTGCTTAAGACTAGTCGGCATAAGCGTCTTTAGGCGTCAAATAGCTGAGGACATAATATTCGGCATTCATGTAGTCGATCTTGTACCAGTCGCCGCCCACTGCAACAACCTTGACAACCTCGCCTTCCTTGAGGTTGACCTTGTTGCCGCTGCTCCGGACGTCCGGGAGACTGAATGCCACTGTGTTCATTGTGGCCACATACTCTTCTCCGTCTCCTTCGACAGGCGCGAAAAACCTGATGCCCTGTGAATCCTCAGGCGCAACATATTCCGGCGCGTCATCGGGCACATCGGTCTTAACGATATCGGAACTCTTTACATAGTATCTCGTACCGCCGAAAACGATCGCTGCCCAGCCGTTTCTCGAAAAGCCTAAAACGCGGAAAGGAACAGTCTCCACAAGAGCCGGTCTGTCATCGTCCGTCTCCTTGGGCTCAACATAGAGCTTAAGTCTGCCTTCCTTTGATTTATAGAAATCATCACCCTCTTTTGCAGTGATGAAGACTTCAATGTCATCATGCTCATTAATCGTTGCCTGAGCATTATCGCTGTCTGAAGCCGAAGGGTCGGATGCATCACCTGACGGATCTGACTCGGAATCCTTTATCTCGACCTCAATGAGCACCGTACCGTCGCTCATATCAAGAGTAGACACGGTATTATCCGTGACCTGCGCACCGTTGATATATGTTGTGATCCTGAAAGTTACAAAAGCGACAATACATAAGACCACGACAACAAGTCCTGCTATCAGGAATTCGTATCTGGTCTTGATATCGGGACCGTTCCCGTTGTTCATTTCATCTTTATTCTCGGTCATAACAACCCGCCTGTCAGGGCTTTCTTCCAGGCTCTGTTACAAGCCTGCCCTTCCGAAGAGAACCCTCAACTTCTATTTATAATAATATTACAAACACTCGTTTTCAAGTTACAGACTTGTGGCAAATTGCTTTAGGATCGGCATTTCCGCCTGTAAAACCGCCTTTTGCGGACATATATGAAGGGTGAATAAGAAGCAGCCTGACGCTTAATGTGTTATAATTTTTTTACATTTGGATCAACGGAGGGGTTTTCCATGGAAAAGAATAAGAAATTGCTTATCATCGGCGGTTCTGTCGGAGCAGCCGCTCTCCTTGCTTTAATTATCGTTTCCATCTCACTAGCCAACACACCGAAGGCTTTGATCGTCAGAAGCATTGCGAACACGCTCTCTGATGCAAGAAGGATCGAAGCTGTTGCTGTAACTGAGGATGTCGCTAACGGCGGCTCTGTTGCGGTGTCGGCTAACCTTGACAAGTTTGCAAAAGACGACCTTACGGTTCAGGGAAAGTTCTACAGTGACGCAAAGAACCTGAAGGGTGCCTTGGAGCTGACGGCTTCAGAGGACAAGGATAAGGTCCTCCAGGCAAAAGTAATGTATAACCCTGATAAAGTCGCTTTCAGTGCGGCTCCGTTCATTGACGGAACTTACGGCGTAGATCTTAAGAAGCTCGCCAAGAACCTCCCGGGTTCGATCTTCGATCCTGACGAAGAGACTGACTATTCGCTCGATGACGATGAGTTCGAGTATTTCCTTAACATGAAGGATACCTTTAAGAACGACAAGAATTTAAGCCGCGACGTGGAAGTCATGGCCAATAAATACAGACAGATATTCATTGAGAAGGTCATTAAGCATTCCGAAGTAAAGAAATCGAGCAAAACGATCACTGTCGGCGGTGATAAGATCCCCTGCACCGTCATTTCCGCTTCCATAGACGAGGACGGTCTGGCTGAGATCGTTCAGGACATGATCGACTATGCCAACAATGACAAGGATCTCGAGAAGCTCCTTCTGCGCGTAGCGGCAAACGGCTCCTACAGGGATGACCCGGAAGAATATGTTGACAGGTTCTTCGATACTCTGGACAACTACGAAGATTCGATCGACAAGATCGAGGATTCTGACATCGACATCAGCATTGATTTCTATATCACAAAGTCCGGAAGAAGACTTGCGCAGTTAGATTTCGAGGCTGAACTGAATAACAAAGAGTTCGAAGCTTCCCTGATCCTCGGCAAGAATGTCGCAAGATCCAAGCAGATCAGCTTCGAGTACGAAGAAAAGCCCACCGGCAAGGCATATTCCATCGAATATACCGTCAAGGAAGACAGCGGCAAGCTTTACGACGCAGAGATCGAGATCAATGAGAAGCGCGTAAGAAGATCGAGAACAACCGAGAAGAAGAGCGAGATCAGGATAAAGTGGGATAAGAGAGCCGGTGATTTCGATCTTAAGGGCACTTATGACGGAAAAGACGAGCTGAGCGTCAAAGGTACTCTTAATAAGAAGGGCGACAGATACATCTTCGTTCTCGGCAAGTTATCCGCTGATGGCAAAGCTGTGGACAACATTAAATCCCTTGAGCTGACGGTTACGATCGACAGACATGACCGCACACCTAACGTTCCGGGAAGATTTACGGAGATCACGAAGATGGACGAGAAAGACTTCGAGGACTTTATCGAGGACTTTGAGGAAAACGCAAAGGAACTCTGGGACGATTATTTCGGCAAATAAATCCGGGATTTAAGCACAAAACATTCAAAAATTAAATTTTTAATTAACTAAAGCCCCTCCCTTTAAAACGGCGGGGCTTTGTTTTATACTTTGAAAGTTAGAGTGTTTTTTCAGCTCGAACAATCCAAGTCATTAAGAGGTATGCAAATGAAGAAAGTTCTGGTATGCAAGGAAAGTCTGCCTGCCGAGACACGCGTTGCCGTTATCCCCGATGACATCAAGAAGCTCACCGGTATGGGCTTCGAGTTCACGGTCGTAAGCGGCGCAGGTCTTAAGAGCGGCTTTAAAGATGCGGATTACGAACAAGCCGGCGCCAAGATCATCGCTGATGAGAAAGATGGTCTGAAGGACGCTGAGATTGTTGTCAGGATCCTCAAGCCCGATTCCGCTGACGGAATGAACCCTGATACGGTTCACATCAGCTTCTTAGATCCTTTCAATGAGAAGGAACTTCTCAATGGTTTTGCCAAGAACAACATTCAGGCAGTATCCCTCGAGATGATCCCCAGAACGA
>JAEFBA010000104.1 GCA_016292145.1 Saccharofermentans sp. | reverse complement strand
AATGATTCGGCAACAAAAGAAGAGATCGACCTTTTCGCTTATGCTCTGTCACTGGGAAGCGCGCTTTCCAAAAATGACCGCATCCAAAAGACAGACATTATAAGGCCTGATGATTTTTCAGGCGATACATTAAGGGAGCTCGTTAAGATCTTCCTCAATATCTACGACGGCAACAACGAGACTCTCTTTGCGAAGATGAGCGATTATTTCTCCAGGCTTACGATAAACGGCTTGCCTGCTGAAGACGTTATCCTTAAGGCTGTTGAATCGGCCGACAAGTCTTCAGATGTGCATGTTAAGAGTGACATGTATCTTGCATTGCTCTTAAAGGTAAGAGAATCCATTATCAAGAGAGAGGAAGAGCGTCTCATGAATATCAGAGGAAGTTCGACGCCCGAAGAGAAGAAAAAGATCGATGAGATCTTAAGCCGCCTGTCAGATTATAAGCTGTCATTAAGAAACAGGATCGGAGAACTCTGATGCAGGAACTGACGGAAAGACTGACGATGGTCTTAGGCCAGGTAAGATATGCAAGGCAGGATATTGCCGGCGGAAGGATAATCGATGTCGGATCCGACCACGGATATCTTGCGATAAGGTGTCTTGAAGAAGGCCTTGCAGATGAGGCAGTATGTACTGAGATCCACCGCGCTCCGGCCCAAAGATCTGAAGATGCCCTGATCGAAGCAGGCTTTGGTGACTGCTCTGAAGTATTTATAACCGACGGATTGAAGGGTGTGCCGCTGATGGCAGGCGATACGGTCGTTATTGCCGGTATGGGCGGCCTTAATATCGTGGATATCATCTCCAGAGCTCTTAAGGATAACGGCTATCATGTGCTCGAAAATGTGACATTCGTCCTTCAGCCTCAGAAGTCCAATGATATTGTCAGGAAATATCTGTCAAAAGCCGGCTTCGTTTTTGAGGATGAGAGTGTTTGTTATGACAGGGATATATTCTATAATTGTATGCGTGTGGTGTTTAAGGGGATAAGCACTACGATCACAGACGAAGAAGCCTGCTACGGCCCCAAGCTCCTTTCAAAGTTCAAGAACGGCGATCCTCAGGTAATCGCTTATTTCGAGCACTTGGATGAGATATTTGAGATCAGGCAGAGGAGCAATCCTACCGTAAAGGCAGCTTTAGAAGAGAGGAAGAAAAATGCAGGTAAATGATATCGATAAGTATTTAAGTGAAGTTTTTCCGCCCGAGAATGCCCTTGATTACGATAATGTAGGGCTCATCGCAGGCAACAGGGACAAGGTCGTATCAGCAATCCTGGTCTCATTGGATCTTACGAGCAAAGCCATTCAGGCTGCTAAAGCCTGTGGGGCAAACCTTATCGTAACCCATCACCCGATCATATTCGGCGGCATCAAGGCCTTAACGATGGATGATTATGTCGGAAGGACTTTAGTCGAGCTCGTACATTCCGGAATATCCGTTATCAGCTGCCATACGAATCTTGATATGACCGATGAATTCGGCAATCTTGCGATCGCTGATCTTCTCGGTGCAAAAGATGCAAAGCATTTGGACGGTTCAGTATGCGGCGTCGTATATGAGATCGATTCCGAAGAGACGGTTACGCTTAAGGATTACTGCAGGAAAGTTGCAAATGATCTTAAGTGCAGCGGTATAATCACCATCAATGACCCTCAGAATAAAGTCCGTAAGGTCTTTATCCAGGGCGGAGCTTTTGATGAGGATTCCGTTGATGCGATCCTGAAGAACGGTATCGACACTGTCGTTTCCGGTGAGATCAAGCATCACATTTGTGTCGGCCTGGGTCAGATGGGCGTTAATACGATAATTGCAGGTCATTCCGCGACAGAACAGGCATATCTTCCCAAGATGGCCAAACTGCTTTCGGAGAAGTTCCCCGGAATTGACATTACTGTGAATTATAACAACGAAGTATCATCTATACTTTAAGGCGATTTATTATTAAAATACATAATGTTTTTCGGGCAGGCCGAGACGATCGCGGGCGCCAAAGATACGAAAGTACGGCGCATGAGGAAAGTCCGGGCTCCACAGGACAGGGTGCCGGGCAGTTCCCGGTGAAGGCAACTTTAAGGAAAGTGCAACAGAAAAGAAAACCGCCCCAAAAGGGTAAGGATGAAAAGGCGAGGTAAGAGCTCACCGGCGATGTGGAGACATATCGGCCTTGTAAACCCCATCCGGAGCAACGTCGTGGAAAGGCATATCGTGGTCCGCGAGCCTTAGGAGACGGCTTGAACGTATTAGAGATATTACGTCTAGATAGATGATCGTCACATACAGAACCCGGCTTACCGGTCTGCACGGAAAACGTAAACAAAGCATTTTATTAACGGAGGATATAACAAATGTCAGCAGAATCTTATTTATCCAGAGGCGTTTCACCCACGAAAGATGATGTAAAGGCAGCTGTTAAGAATCAGTCCAAGGGTGTTTTCCCGGGTGCTTTCTGCAAGCTCATAGAAGATCTGGCAGGCGATCCCGAATACTGCACGGCTATCCATGCTGACGGTGCAGGCACTAAATCCTCCGTTGCTTATCTTATGTATAAAGAGACAGGCAATTATGACTGGTTTAAGGGTCTGGCTCAGGATTCCCTCGTAATGAACACTGATGACCTCGCTTGCTGCGGTGTTACAGAGAACCTTATGCTTTCCAACACGATCGGTCGTAATGCTCACAGAGTAGACGGCAAGGCAATCGCAAAAGTCATCGAAGGCTACGATGAGATCATCGCAAAGCTCGCTTCCCAGGGGATCAACATCACTATGTGCGGCGGTGAGACTGCTGACGTAGGAGACCTCGTAAAGACACTTATCGTTGACTCCACACTCGTAGCAAGAGCTAAGAGATCTGAAGTAATCAATGCAGCTAATATCAAGCCCGGCAATGTTATCGTCGGTCTTGCTTCCTTCGGTCAGGCTACTTATGAGGATAAGTACAATTCAGGTATGTCTTCAAACGGCCTTACAGCTGCGCGTCACATGCTCCTTAACAAGCATTATTTCGAGAACTACAAGGAATCTTTCTCTGACACATTGGGTGAGGACAAGGCTTACTGCGGAAAGTACAGACTTTCAGATAAGCTTCCCGGTGCTGACGTAACGGTAGGTGAGGCTATCCTTGCTCCTACAAGAACATTCCTTCCTGTCATCTCCAAGGTCCTTGCTTCTTACAGAGAGAACATTTACGGAATCATCCACTGCACAGGCGGCGGTCAGGCTAAGTGCCGTGACTTCGGTACCGGCGTAAGATATGTTAAGGACAATATGTTCGATCTTCCTCCGCTTTTCCAGGCTATCTATGAATCAGGTGAGATCCCTATGAAGGAACTTTACCAGGTATTCAACTGCGGCCACAGGATCGAATTCTATGCAGATGAGTCTGTTGCTTCGAAGATCATTGATATTGCTTCATCTTTCAATATCGAATCGAAGATCATCGGCCATGTCGAAAAGTCTTCAAACGGTAACACAAATGAAGTAATAATTAAATGCAATAACGACGAGTTTGTATATAATTAATTAAGGGCAGGTCAAAAATACCTGCTCAAATAAAAAAAGGCAGGTGTTGATATGGACTCGTTCAAAAAATGTATTGCCGAGTTTATCGGTACATTCACGCTCGTACTGGTAGGATGTGGTACTGCTATGCTTGTCGGCTGCGATGCAGTTAACGGAAGCGGTTATATCCTCACAGCTTTTGCTTTTGGTCTCGTTATTGTAGGAATGGCATACTGCGTAGGCAATGTTTCAGGTTGTCACATTAATCCGGCTGTCTCATTGGCTTGCCTGATCTCCGGCAGAATGGGAATTTCGGATTTTATCTTCTATGTAATCTCACAGGTATTGGGTGCCATCTCCGGTGCTGCTTGCCTCAAGATCATCTTCAGCCTCGGTAATGTTACTGACAAGACAGGCGGTCTTGGTTCAAACGGTTTGGCAGGCGTAGGCGACAGTGCTGTTGCAGGCCTTATCGTTGAGTGTCTCTTAACATTCATTTTCGTTCTCGTTATCCTTGGCGTTACAGATTCCAAGGCTGGCCACGGTTCATTCGGCGGTGTCGTAATCGGTTTCTCACTCGTTATGGTTCATATTTTAGGCATCGGTCTTACAGGCACATCTGTTAACCCTGCTCGTTCCATCGGACCTGCTCTTTTCGCAGGCGGTGCAGCTTTAAGCTCACTCTGGGTATTCATCGTCGGACCTTTCGTTGGTGCAGCTTTAGCAGCTTTGATCTATAAGCTCTTTGCAAAGAAAGATTAATAAGTAGTACCTTACTGATTCATTATTAACCCGACCGGGTACGAAGGGCTGTCTCGTATGAGGCAGCCCTTCAACTTTTTGCAACATATTAAACGTTTGTACTGTATGTATAGTAATTAATTGCACTTGAAGGGAACTGCTCTTATGAGAAAGAAAGCTGTAAGCATTGTGTTGATCTTGGCGGACTTGATACTTCTGGTATTGTTTGTTTTCGTTTTCAGAGGAATTTTGAGAAGTGTTGCAGGATTTGATGTAATTGAATATGAGAACTGGAACGGAGAGCTCGAGAACCCGCTGGTATTAAGGCTTGGCACAGGCTTTTGGGGGTTTATGGTCATATTGGTCAGGCTGATCGTTTTCATTATTTGCCAGGTAAGACTTTTAAAGGGCAGCAGGGTAATGATGGCAATAGCTGTGATATTACATACGGTTATTGCCGTACTTGGTGTCATTTACTGGCTGAAATGGGGCGATGGTCCGTACTTTACTTATATGCTTCAGTTGTTGTTTGAAAGGCTGATTACCTGACAAATCTGCAGCAACTGCATAATAAAAGGGGATGCCATTATCAGACATCCCCTTGTTGTTTATTCTCTTTGAATCTGTCAGATCTGGTTATCGCAATATGTCTTGTACTTATTCTTAAGTTCGTTCATTGCGTTCTTCATGGCACGCTGATACTCAGAAGTCTTTTCCCAGTCGCCGGACTTAACTGCTTCCTTGACTCTTGTAAAGATAGAATCCTGATCTGTGGTATCTTTTGCGAGAAGGAGTCTTAAGTACTCGATATCGTACCAGAGTTTTTCATCATAGCTGTTGGAACCGTTATCTGTTCTTGTTATGCTCCTGATGAGTGAGAGGTTGGCAGGGATGATCTTCTCCATAAGCTCCATCTCCCAGCGTACGAGCATAGCCTGATAGTAGGAGTTGATGAGCTGTCCGTCAAAGACATTGCCTCTGCAGAGGATCTCGGCAACAGAAGGATCCTTAAGAGTGGAGAGGGACTCGTAAACTGTTGCAGCAGGTGTTCCGAAGAGTCTGTCTCTCTCGTTGGAGTCCATGTCCTCGAAAATATCATCTTCGCAGCGGTAGAGCCTGTCTTTCTCAAGATAATCGCTCGGCTGACCGTAAGGCTTGATGAATTCAGCCTCAAGAGCCTTTGAATCCTTGCCTGAATCGATCGCATATGCGATACCGTCGAGCATTGCCTGATATACGGATGCAAGGCAAAGATATGTATTGGTGTGCGGGTTGGGAGCACGGAGCTCAAATCTGGTCGCATACTTGGTGTCTTCGCTTCTTACAAGTCCTAAGAGAACGGATCTGTTGCGTGAAGGCGTATTTACATCCATACCGATTGAAGCTACGGAATGTGTAGGAGCTTCAAATCCGGGTGTGAGACGCTCGAAAGCATCTGTCGTAGCTGAAACGAAGGGATTGATTACGTTGCTGTAGTGCTTCATGATGCCCATAAGGCAGCCCCAGCCGAATCTGCTTAAGAAATCAACGGTAGTATCTTCAGGAGCGAAGAGGTTGATCTTCTTGCCGGATTTTAGGAAAGCAACGGCATTGACATGTGTATGTTCACCGGAACCTGCAACGCCCGGAAGGGGCTTTGCATTGAAGCTTACGTCAAGACCATGGAGTCTGAAGATCTCCTTGATAAGGATCCTCGCAATAAGCTCGTAGTCAGCGCCCTGAAGTGCGTCTGAATATTTCCAGTCTACTTCGAGCTGCTCCATGATGAAATGGAACTGGCCGGAAGAATTAAGTGATGCCTTAACGCCGCCGACTTCCTTATGACCCATTTCAGGGTTAAATCCATAGTTGTCGAGTAAAAGAATGACCTGCTCCAAAGCAGTTCTGACAACGCCCTTAGTACGCTTCCAGTAAGATTCCTTAAGTTCCTGTGAGATGGAAAGCTGCTCTGTGCTGATGATCTCGTCAGGTGAATTTACCCAGAATTCGAGTTCTGTGGCCGTGATCGTAGTGATGTGGTCGAGCTCGTCAGGTGTAAATCCGTAATCGGCGCAAAGAGCAGGATCGTTTAAGAATCTTTCCTTTACAGTCTTCTCGAAATACTCGGTGCTCTTTCTCAGGATAGATCTTGAGCATACAAGATCGTTATTGTGTCTGAGGAAAGAGGGGATCCTTAATGTTCCGATAGGCTTTCCGGTATCAAAATCCAGGTGCTCGTAGTTGTAATCGATGTACCAGATGACCTTGCTGTCAGGGATAAGGTCGACTTTACCGTCATTTAATGTGGCAATTCCCGGAAGTACAACTGAAGAACCGTCTGTTTGGACAGCCTTGCCGTCAAGATAGTTTTCGATGTTGTCAATAAAGTCTGACAAAGGGATCTTCTCATCAGTATCGTTGCCCATGAGGTCAACGGCAGCAAGAGATACGAACTTGACTTCGGGATGAGCGCTTAGGATATTCCTGATATCCTGAGCTGAGTGCTTCTCTGCGGGAATTACATAAAGTAAATCCGGTATAACATGGAAATCAATCATTATTTATACGACCTTCCAAAAATATAATAGGGTATTGTAACACAAGTATTACTTTTTGAGTAAAAATTGGTCTAATTTTATCTTCTGTCTTTTAAAATCAGCATATTTCCCGTAATATATCGATAGTTGAATTCTGAGGTGTATTGATGTTTATTGCCGCTTTAAAGAGCATATTTGACATTGATAATGTCGGTAAGAGATGGGGAGTAAGGATCCTTTATCTGATTACCGTTGTGCTTAATGCCGCCATACATTTCAACCCCTATGCAGATACTGATTTTACCCCGCTCCAGAGCTGGGCTCTCGATGTTTATAACATGACCGAGTATGATGCGGATCAGTATAATGCTCTGATGACCGCGATACCGATAAGCAGGGGAAATGTCATCTATATCATCTCGCTCTGTATCGGTTTTCTTATTCTTCTGGCCAGCGCTTATATCTATGCCGGGCTCTTTGTAAGGGCATTCAGGCTGGAGAAGATAGCTTCGATCAAGGATGACGATCAGGAAGTCATCAATTATGCCATTGAACATCTTCCGGACAAACCTTTAAAGTTGTCAGGGCTTTTCGCCAGAGTCCTTCTGATAGTGCTGGTATCGGCAGCTCTATCCATACCTTTTGTCCTTATCACATATTCATTTATGTTTATTGCGGTAATCGGCCTTCCGTTCGTTTTTACGGCGCCGGTGGCTTTCCTGTCAGGCGACAAGGGCTTATTCAGTGCGCTTCCTTATTCTGTAAAGCTCTCGGCCAAGTACTATTTTGTAAATATGAGGAGCATAGGCATAATCCTTCTGGCGATCCTTCTTGTCGATTTTACCGTTCCGCTGCTTGCCAATGTCTCAATGACGGCCTTTTATATAGTTGATGCGGCGGTTACCACCTGGATATGGCTGTCATTTGCGAGGCTTGCGGGACTTGCATACTGCACAATGAAGGATTTCCCCATTAAGGGCAATAAGAGGCCTTTTGCGATCTGATGCATAATCCTTGATTCCTGTTTACTGTTCAAAACGACAATAAATAGGCTGATTTGAGTAAAAAACTTTATAATCCCGAGATTGTTTTTGCATTTATTTATATTTATTATTAGTGCGTTAAGATTAAAAACGGAGGTTCATAGGTATGGACGTTAATGAAAAAGCAATTAAGATGCACGAAGAATGGGCAGGTAAGATCGAAGTAATCGCTACAGCTCCCGTAGGTTCAAAGGAAGAACTCGCAATCGCTTACACACCCGGTGTTGCAGCTCCTTGTCTTGAGATCCAGAAGGATGTTGACCTCTCTTACAAATACACAAGAAGACACAATCTCGTTGCTGTCGTTACAGACGGTACAGCAGTTTTAGGCCTTGGTGATATCGGACCTGAGGCAGGTATGCCTGTTATGGAAGGTAAGTGCGCTCTCTTCAAGGCTTTCGGTGATGTTGACGCATTCCCTCTCTGCATCCGTTCCAAGGATGTTGACGAGATCGTTAATACAGTTGCACTTCTCGCAGGTTCCTTCGGTGGTGTAAACCTCGAGGATATCTCAGCTCCCAGATGCTTCGAGATCGAGAAGAAGCTCAAGGAAAGATGCGACATCCCGATCTTCCACGATGACCAGCACGGTACAGC
>JAEFBA010000103.1 GCA_016292145.1 Saccharofermentans sp. | reverse complement strand
TTACCCACTTTGCTTCCTCAGGGATCGGTGCAGCACCGTGATGAACACCCTGATGAACAGAGCACATGTTCTTGATCTCTGTTGAATAAATCATGTCTATTTCTCCTTTCCTTTCAAGGAATTTGTTAGTGGAATGAAATAATGTTTCCGAGTTGTTATTATATAAAAATAAGGGGGGCATTTCAATCAAAAAGAGGCATTCTTGACCCCCTGATCTTTAAGAAATCATTAAATGTAACGCTTTCTTACTTTCGTGCCTCAAAGCGCCCGAAAATAAGGCTTTCAGCGGATCGAAAGCTTCAAATACAAAGGCCGCCCCGTGGAAGGAACGGCCTTTTTCCGAAAGAATCTCCCGAAGAATCTCCCGAAATAAAAATCAGATAAAGTGATCTGCCACCGCAAGAGCCAGGTTCATCGCAATGAAAATAACAATGATCACGGCGATAACTTTCCCTTCCGACTTTTTGCTGATCTTTCCCGTCAGCTGCAAAAATTCAAATAGATTGCATACTTCGTACGTTGCGCCGATGATAAAACAAAACTCTGCTGTTCTTCTCCACCAGCCGCTGCCTCCGAGATCGAAGAGTATGATTATTCCCAGTATTATAAATGCAACCGCGCAGACACAGATCTTGGCGATAAGTGATTTTGCGAGTTTCTTCTTCTCTTCCCTGGTGTAATCAGCCACCATTACCAATGTTTCCTTCATATCCGCGTCCATATTTACGGCCTTCCTTTCGCCATTTAATATTTCGCGAAGATCAACATTGTAGAAATCAGCGAGCTCGATCAGTATGCTGATATCGGGCATAGTATTTCCGTTCTCCCATCGCGAAACAGACCTCTGTGAGACACCAAACTTAGCGGCGATCTCTTCCTGTGTCAGATTGTGTTCTTTTCTCAGATCCCTAAGCAGAGCTCCGATCTTGATCTGGTCCATTTACGGCACCTCCTTACGATGGGATAGTACAATCTTACACCAAGATTTAACAGGTCACAGACTGAGTAAAGGCAAAAAACAACAGGCGGACACCCTTGTCCGCCTGCTAAATTACTGATTTATCGATATTTCCGACCGGTTGTTACCTGATAGCGTCAACGATCGACTTAACATACTCGCCGACATGCTCAGGAGCATCCTTGCCGAACTGAGCGACTATCTTAACGATCGCAGAACCGACGATTACGCCGTCAGCGCTCTTGGACATTGCAGCTGCCTGCTCGGGAGTGGAGATTCCGAATCCAATCGCACAGGGAACATCCGTAGCTGCCTTAACAGCTGCACAAAGGGACGGAATATCTGTTGTGATCTGGCTTCTGACACCGGTTACGCCGAGGCTCGATACGATATAGATGAAGCCTGTGGCTTCTTTGGCGATCATGGAAATACGCTCTTCTGATGTGGGCGCAATCAGGGAGATCAGGTCAAGGCCGTAGTTCTTACAGATGCCCGTGAACTCTTCCTTCTCCTCGTAAGGAACGTCAGGAAGGATCATGCCGTCGATTCCGACCTCCGAAGCCTTCTGGCAGAATCTCTCGATACCGTATGAGAATACGACGTTTGCATATGTCATGAAGACCATGGGAACCGTTACGTCCATCTCGTTTCTGAGCTTTGCGACCATCTCGAAAACCTTGTCCGTGGTGCAGCCTGCTTCAAGTGCGCGAAGGCTTGCCTCCATGATGACCGGACCTTCAGCGGTCGGGTCTGAGAAAGGAATGCCAAGTTCGACAAGTGAAGCTCCGGCCTTCTGCATCTCTACGACGCACTTTGCAGTCGTCTCAAGATCAGGGTCGCCGCATGTGATAAAAGGAATGAACGCTTTGCCGTTCTCAAATGCTTTAGCTATATTACTCATTGATGTTCTCCCCTCTGTAACGTGCGATAGCAGCGCAGTCCTTGTCGCCCCTTCCCGAGATCGTGATGACCATGATCTTGTCCTTACGGAGCGTGGGAGCGAGCTTTATTGCGTGTGCAACAGCGTGTGCTGATTCGATCGCAGGGATTATGCCTTCCATTCTGGAAAGGTACTCGAATGCATTTACTGCCTCATCGTCGGTGACAGCAACATACTGTGCTCTTCCGGTGTCGTGGAGCATCGCATGCTCAGGGCCGATGCCCGGATAATCAAGGCCTGCGGAGATCGAATAAACAGGAGCGATCTGGCCGTACTCGTCCTGGCAGAAGTAAGACTTCATGCCGTGGAAGATTCCGAGTTTGCCCGTATTGATCGTTGCAGCGGTCTCGAATGTATCGATGCCTCTGCCTGCTGCTTCGCAGCCGATGAGGTTAACTTCCTTATCTTCGATGTAGTGGTAGAAGGATCCGATGGCATTTGAACCGCCGCCGCAGCATGCGAGGACGTAGTCAGGCAGGCGGCCTTCCTTTTCGAGCATCTGGGCCTTGGACTCACGTGAGATGACTGCCTGGAAATCCCTTACGATAGTCGGGAACGGGTGAGGACCCATGACAGAACCTAAGCAGTAGTGAGTATCGTCGATCCTGGTTGTCCATTCACGCATGCACTCGGATACAGCGTCCTTCAACGTGGCGGTGCCGGATGTTACGGGAATGACGTCAGCGCCCAAAAGCTTCATTCTGTATACGTTAAGAGCCTGGCGCTCGCAGTCGACCTTACCCATGAAGATAACGCATTCCATACCGAAGAGCGCTGCTGCCGTAGCTGTGGCAACGCCGTGCTGGCCTGCGCCGGTCTCGGCGATGAGCCTTGTCTTGCCCATCTTCTTTGCAAGAAGGGCCTGACCAAGCACGTTGTTGATCTTGTGTGAACCTGTGTGGTTAAGATCTTCCCTCTTGAGATAGATCTTTGCGCCACCCAAATCTTTGGTCATCTTCTCTGCATAGTAGAGATTGGACGGACGTCCGGCATATTCATTCAGCAATTCCGTGAGTTCCTTGTTGAACCCGGGATCGTTCTTATAATGGTTGTAAGCCTCTTCAAGCTCTATTACCGCATTCATCAGAGTCTCGGGGATATACTGACCTCCGTGTATTCCGAATCTTCCTTTTGAATCAGGCATAACTACCTCCATGCTTAACTGCTTTTATAAACTTTTCTATTTTTTCTGCGTCTTTGATGCCGTCGGTCTCAACACCTGAACTGACATCCACCGCGAAAGGATCCAGCAATCTTATGGCCTCCTCCACGGATTCGGGATCAAGTCCTCCTGCAAGGAAATAATCCCTCTTAAAGTCCTTCAGGATGCTCCAGTCGAACTTCTCTCCTGAACCGGCACCCGCATCGATCATGACATAATCGGCATTGCTGGTTGCGGCCTTCTCAAGCGCACCTTCTTCAGATGCCTTGTAAGCCTTGATAACGGGGCGTCCCAGAGTCCTTTTGACGTACTCGACGTATTCATCAGACTCGTGACCGTGGAGTTGGATCATCTCGACTCCGCTTATCCTTGCCGTCGAGATAACGCTGTCGATCGGTTCATCTAAGAAAACACCAACAGACTTTATATCAGACCTTAAGAGTTCTATCAACTCACCGGCTTTGTAGGAATCTACGTAACGCTTCGATTTCTTGTAGAAAACAAAGCCTGCGTAATCAGCACCGAACCTGTTGACGGCGATTACGTCTTCGAGTCTCGAGAGCCCGCAGATCTTGATCTCAGTACTGAACATTACGATATTCCTTTCAAAGAATTTAAGAATGCTGTCTTGTCTTCAGCTCTCATCATTGATTCGCCGATGAGGACCGCATCTACTCCGGAACGCTCCAGTTCCGCTACATCTTCCCTGCATTTTACGCCGCTCTCGGCAACGAAAAGTGCCTTGTCTCCGACATAATCCCTGAGCCTTAAGCAGTTCGTCGGATCGACCGTAAAATCTCTTAAGTTTCTGTTGTTAACGCCTATTACTCTCGCGCCTTCGCCCAGAGCCATGTCGCACTCATTCTTATCGTGTGCTTCAACAAGGGCCGTGAGTTCCAGTTCATCGCAGAGCCTTATATATTTGCCGAGCGTGTTTGAATCCAGGATCGAGCAGATAAGAAGAACTGCAGATGCTTGCCTTGCGCGGGCTTCATAGATCATGTATTCGTCGATCGTGAAGTCCTTGCGGAGAACGGGAATACTGACTTCTGAAGCGATCTCTTCCAGGTAATCCAATGATCCCATGAACCACTTGGGTTCGGTGAGGACCGAGATGCATGAAGCGCCTGCCTTCTCGTAGCTTCTCGCGATATCGAGATAAGGAAATTCAGGAGCGATGATGCCCTTGGACGGTGAAGCTTTCTTGCACTCGCAGATAAAGCTCATGCCGTCTTCAGAAAGCTTCTTCTCGAACGCGAAACCGGTGCCGGATGCGGCATATGCCATATCCATTATTTTCGAGAGCGATACATCCAGCTTCTTATCGAGATATATCTTTCTGTTATGCTCAGCGATCTGTTCGAGAATGTCTGACATGTTATTTCCTTCCGAAGATTACTTATTTGATGCTTCAACAAACTGGTTGAGCTTAGCGAGCGCTTCGCCGCTCTCGATAAGGTGCTTAGCCTGGCCAACGCCTTCCTCGATCGTCTTTGCCTTGCCTGCCGCATAGATCGCAGCGCCTGCGTTCATGCATACGACGCTCTTTCTTACGTCAGTGATCCTGCCTTCGAGAATGCCTCTTGTTACTTCAGCGTTCTCGGCAGGTGTGCCGCCTACGATGTCTTCCTTCTTTCCTCTTGCGAATCCGAAGTCTTCAGGCTTGATCTCATATGTTGTGATCGTGCCGTCCTCTTTAAGCTCTGCTACAAATGTCTCTGAAGATACGGAGATCTCATCGAGCTTATCCTCGCCGTATACGACCAGGGCGCGCTTTGCACCCAAAGACTTTAATACATGAGCGATGGGTTCTGCAAGATACTGGTCGTAAACACCCAAGAGATAGAAGTCAGGTGTTGCAGGATTTGTCAAAGGTCCCAAGATGTTGAAAACTGTTCTGAAGCCCAGTTCCTTACGGATAGGTCCTACATATTTCATGGATGTGTGATACTTCTGTGCGAAGAAGAAGCAGAAGCCTACTTCCTTAAGGAGCTCTACGCACTTCTCGGGCTCCAAGTTGATGTTTGCACCGAGTGCTTCAAGGCAGTCAGCCGTGCCGGACTTGGAAGATGCTGCGCGGTTGCCGTGCTTTGCGATCTTGATGCCTGCTGATGCTGCGACGAATGCAGATGTTGTGGAGATGTTAAAGCTTCCTGCCCTGTCTCCGCCTGTTCCTACGATCTCAAGGACTTCCATGCCGCCCTTATCGACCTTCATTGCGTGCTCACGCATTGCTGCTGCGCATCCCGTGATCTCATCGATCGTCTCGAATCTTGCGCTCTTAGTGGACAATGCTGCGAGGAATGCCGCGTTCTGGGTGGATGTGGACATGCCGCCCATGATCTCATTCATTGTCTCGTAAGCCTCTTCGTATGTGAGGTCTTCCTTGTTTACGATCTTCTCGATAGCCTGCTTAATCATGTTTTTTCTCCTTTCGGCCCTTTGGTCTGCCGGAAAATAAAAATCCCCGGCAGGAATTATAGTGTTCCTGCCGGGGACGAATTAAACATAATCCGCGGTGCCACCCTGGCTTTGCGTTTGTGAGACGCACACTCTAAGGATACCAACATATCCCGGACTACTTACGCGAGTCGGACGTTGCACATTTAATGCACCCTCCGCGGTCCATTTGATAATCCGGTTCCAGCTTCACTCTCAGCAACGGAAGCTCTCTGTATGGCCTGCTACTATCTTTATCTCCGCTTCAACGGTTTGATTGTTACGACAAAAATAATACTTTGTGCTCAAAAAGTCAACACTTTTTTCGAGTCGGGCGTCAGGAAAGGTCTTTATCCGCGCTCGCTGAGATATGTCTGACAGCGGTTGTCGATCACCTTTATTACCTGATCGAGATCCTTCTGCCCTGCGAAATAAGCAGGCATCTCTTCTCTTAAAATGGCTGTGATGGCAGGATCAAGAGAAACATCTGCAACGCATGATTCAAGCATCGCTTCGAAGCTCTTTATTGTACTTTTATCTATCTCGCACCAGGGCATACCATCGGCCATCAGTGTCTTACGGCCGCTTATATTCTTTTTCATGTTGTAGAGCCTGTTATACTTTTCGATCGCCGCATCAGCTGCCTTCTCGAAGCTGTCCTTTATTACCGGAGTATAACCTTCATAATGCAGGAAGCTCTGCTGGATCTCATCTGAGAGAAGCGTTTTAACAAATGCGATACAGGCTTCTTTTTGCTTTGTATGAGCTGATACGGCAACAGTGCTGTAGACCGACAGTCTCGGCGCACTTCCGGTGTTGGAAGGAGTACCGGCAAAGCTTAACTTATCGATGCTGTCTGAATAAAAATAGATCATGAAAGGCATCGAGAGCGTACCCTCAAAAGACGGAGAGAATTCACGGTTCTCCACCGGTTCAATAAACTCATATGCATTAGGATCGGCTTTCTCATTTACATTTTTCGAGATGTATCCGGCAAGCGCGCGGAAATTCTCAGTATCGAAGCTTATCTTACCGTCTTTGGAATACTTGACATCAGAAGCGGACAGACAGTCTAAAAGGAAATCCAGCCTGCCGTCTCCTAAAGGATCTTTTCCGTTGCAGGTGGTCTTAACAAATTCCGGATACTGGCCGAAATCAAATCCGGTCTGACCTGCCGGCAGGTCTTTTTTATTCATGAGGATACCTGCAGCACCGAAGGCCAGTGGATACTGATAAATGCATCCGTCCGTATCGGAAGCCGTTAAAGCATTCGCAAAACAGCCGTCACTTTGTATCTCATTTTTCAGATCCATCAGAAGGCCGCCTTTGTTAAGCTTAGAGATGGAGTTGCCGTCCAATACGATATCCGGACCGTCTTCCGTTTCGAGGTCAACCAAGAGCTGATATGCAAGTTCGGCTCTGAGCTTTGTATACTTCACACCGAAATCTTCGTCATTGATATCCAGCTCACCCTGATCGATCTTTTTGTCCGCCCAATACCTGGTATCGTATTTTATAAAATATTCCGGATTGGTCTCATTAAATACACTTACGGCTTCACATTCGCTGTAAGAAGGAAGATCTGTCGTCGCGAGCAAAAGCACTTTCTTACCGGCATTCGGATTGTTCTTTTCTTTTGTAAGCACGAACAAAAATTGCTCTTGGATCTCTTCGGAATACATCTCGGAATCGCGAATATAAGACGGCGTCATATAGATATGGTCTTCCGTCATAGCTATGATCTGCATGTTATTCGTGATCGAACGGTTTATATTGCAGTTTTCAAAAGAAAAGGCCTGAGACTTTTTACCGGATTTTACATCAATGGTTTTGACACCTTCCGAATCAGCGATCACATTGCCTACTCCGTTTACATAAGTTGCCGCACCAAAATAATTCTTAATGTCATCCTGGATCTGAGCATATTCTTTTACGGAACCGTTATTCAGATCTATCTCATAGAACTGATCACTGCCGAACCCGAATCCGCCGACCGCGGCAATTACTTTCCCGTCGCCTTCGTACATCATACCGCTGATAAAATCGCCGGATAACTGATCCTGTTTTATCTCGCTCTTACTTCCGTCAGGCTTAACTACATTGATATATTGGGAATCGTCCAAAGGATCAAAAAAGATGCCGGTCTTGTATCCTTCGAAGTCATATTCTTTAAATGCAGTAACAGTCCCTTCCCCTGCTTGTTCCGAGTCTTCGAAAGATATGATCTCACCGCTTTCAATATCCAAAGTAAACTCGAAAAACGTACTGACCGTTTCCACCTTATCGACTAAGGCATGGAAAAGACTCGCATTAAAGACAATATGCCCGTCCTTCATTTCTTTGAACTGATCAATATACCATTCCGATACAGGGGTATCAGGATATGATTTATCAGCGATGAAAGTCTTATAAGTCTCGCGGTACTTGCTGATCTCTTCTTCCGAATATCTAAAAGCGGCCGAATCGCTCACTTTTTGCCTGAGATCAATTATCTTATCCGGTCTGCCGTCAGCACCATAGATCTCAAGATAGTTGATCATATAATCTGTATAATTGATATCCGTGACTTCCTCCGGCATTGTATATTGTCCGGATATCCAATAAGCAAACCTGTCATTTACAGAACCGATAAACGAACCGGAAAAATAATCTACGCTTCTGTCCCTGTCAACAGATTGCCCGATCTTAGTCACAACCAAAGAATACCAAGGGTCATCCGGCGAGATATCCCTGTCGGGTGCTTCACTTCCCTTCTTCTTAGAACATCCGGTTATCATTACCGAAGAAGCGAAAAACAACGCCGCAAGCAAAGCGGCAGTAATCCTCTTTGACATAATCATAGTCTTACACTCCTATCCAATACTGTTATCCCCGTGAGCGCGGCCCCATATACCGCGCATCTGACCACATTATATCAAAGCAATTTGATATAAACACCCCCTGAATTCTATGAAAACAGGGGGCATTTTACAGTTACTTCCTGCCGCGCTCGTTGATATATGTTTGTGTACGGTCATTGATGATCTTGATTACATCATCCAAAGACTTCTGTCCCGCAAAAT
>JAEFBA010000102.1 GCA_016292145.1 Saccharofermentans sp. | reverse complement strand
CGGGCCTTTACTTCATCACCCAGACGGTTGGTCAGTGTGACCTCCGCAGTGAATTTTCCTGCGGAAACACCTGTGAATATATAACCGTACTCTAATGTCGTACTGGTGTTGTCGAAAAGACTTTCACCGGTTTCGACAGATGCTATGCTTTCATCGACCCCGGAAACCACGACCTTATATGTTCCGTTTATCAGGATGTTGTCGTTGTTATGGTCCGTATTATCAACATATTCATTTATATCGGCTTGTGAATATGCTTTATCACCGACATACATCTCGATATCCGTTGCCGTGATTTCAGGCAGTTTGATGAATCCGGCAGATACATTGTTATATCCGTTTCGTGTATCCAGCTGACCCAGCACAAGCGTGTTATTGGTCCTGCCGAAGTCAGAATCATTCGGGCTCATCATGTATGGGTCTTTGGAAACAGCGGTAAGACGGGGCTTTGAGTTGTCTTCAGTCTCAGGGAAGGATATTACTATGTATTGTCCTTCATCCTTGCTGTTGGAATACAGCGTGAATGTGCCGCCGTCGACGGTGAGTACCGAGCCGTCTTCGGAGTTGTTTCCTCCCTTGGTTTTTTTCAGAGATCCTTCGCTGTTCTGACTGATGACATTTCCGGAGGCGTCATATAGTGTAACTTTTACATTATCGATGCCGGTTTCCTTTGTCTCTGTCAGGAATCCGTCTTCATCATAAGTGTCCCAGAAAACAAATCCGTTGATCTCGTAACTGTTGTAAAGCCATTTGCTCAGTTCGAGATTCTGAGGTTCAATGAAATCACCGTTTTGTGTAAGCCTGTATTTAAATCGTCCTCCTGCATATGCGGTCAATGTATCAATACTGTTCTTAGCATCTGTCTCGAGATCAAGACGGATGTTAACAGAGGTTTTGGGAGCCATGGAGCTCATTGTCACTTTTATTCCCGTAACGCTTCTCCAATTGCTTATTGAGCCGGACGAAAGCCATACGGCTCCATCTGACAGCGGATCTTCTGCGGTTGTGTAGTAGAAGACCGGATCGATGCCTGTGTTGTTCCCGGCAACTGACGGTGCTCCGCGGAGATATAGATCCATACTGCTCTTGTCAGATGTTTTTTCGATGTCTGTCTGGGTTCCCTGTGATACTTCGGATTCTGTATATGTTATGGCTTTTCCTGCACGCGGAAGAACTGTTACGGAAGTTACTTCGTATATGTTTGATGCTGTCGGTTCTCCGGGACCTGTAAGAGTAATAAGTGAATTCAGATCTTTTTCTTCACCGGCATAGAAATTGATCGTATGATCAACAAAGTCATAGTATGCCTGATTCTTGCCCGGAGCGAGACTGACGCCTGTCTCCTGGTGAAGAAGGACAGTTACTTTCCAGTCACTGCCGTCCTGACTGAACAGCTTGGTGTTTCTGTCTCCTGTGATACTCATGACATCAGCCGTGTCGTATTTTAACGAGTAAAGAGTTATGTTGTTGTCATAACCTTTCCAGGTATGACGGGGGGCTTTGACAGAAGCGTTGTAGTTTTCGGCAATGTCTGAAAAATCATAATAGATCTTACCGATAGGGTGGTGTTCTCCTATCGTAGTTCCCGGAACCGTCTTAAAGGCTAAACTGAAAGGACCTGTTACGAATCCCGTACGGTAAATATGACCGTTAAGCGATACTACGTTACTTCCCGAATCCAAGTATCCGGATTCGGGATCGACAACCCGGATTCCTTTGTCTGTCCATTCATACTTTGATGAACCCTTTGGCTTTTCATAAGATCTCGTCCTGATAAAGCCTTCGACAAACTGAAGCTTAAGGAACCTGTGAGGCTTTTTATAATTGTCATAAACAACGATTATTTCTGACTGGATACACTTATCAGTCAATTTGTAACCCCAAAGCATGCTGTTATTCAGGTCAGGAATGAATTCTTCATCTGTCAGTTCGATATAGACAGCTTCTGTTATATCTTCATAAGGAAACATCTCGGTGTGGCTTTTCGGGAATTGTATAAAAAGGCCGCTCGTGGCTGCGAAAAATGCACGTCCGCTCGCATCCCATGTTACTGACTCGTATTCGGATGAAGAATCACCGACTCCTTCGCCCTGATATATAACGGCATCCTTAGGTCTGCTGAATTCCATATTGAAAGAGGTTTGCCTGTTGTTTCTGACGTTAACAGTCGGAATCTTTTTATTGACAGTTGTATAGATCATGTCCTTGCCGGATAAATGCTTGCCGCATTCACAGTGAGCACCGCTCTCGTCAGCGAGTTCCGTTATGTCAAATGTAACCGAACCTGCTAACTGTATGTATCCGACTCTGTTGTCAGGTAAATATACTCTTTCGCTAAGGAACGGAATATCATCGTTCCTGTGAACAACGATATCGTTCATCAGCCAGATCCTGGTGACTGTATCATCCTCGTTTTCCGGACGCAGCCGGAATTCACCATCGTATGAAAGCTTAACAGAAGTAAAAGCGTATCCTTCAGGAAGCGGAAGCCAGCATTTTTTAATTCCTTCTTCATCCTTTATTTCAGGGATCTTTACGCTGTTGGAATATACTTCATGAGCCTTATTCTCTGCCGTGTAATGGAATACCCAGCCTGACAGTTCCGGCATGGCCGTGAATTCGCCCGTGAAGAAAGCTATCATCTGATCGTTGTTGATATTTTGGAAATTAGCGCCGCCGTTTGTGGCGTTTCCGGCATCAATAAATCTCAAGGTAATAACGGGATCGTGTATAAGATCATATGTCATGCCTTTTTTGCCAATGTCAAACCCGACGTCACCGATATTTCCATTGACTCCGCTGTTGAAATATCCGAGTTGGTCGTCCTGGGCATTGCCTAAGAGTTCGGGACACTTCTTAGGTTCACATTCTTCGCACTTCAGACGGAACCACAGATCCCATTCCACAGCCTGGACGCTTGGTTCCTTCTGTCCGGGGAGCAGCATGGTGGCAGTGTCTGTCTTGGCAGGGCAGTGTTCTCCGTTTCTGTATGATTTATCATAATATTCACGGTATTTGACCATAACCTGTACTCCCTGAGCCAAATGATCTTTGCACATATTATCGGTACAATGGTTTGGTGTGAAATCGAAATAAGTAACTATAGCAGGATCATGATTCGGATAATTCCATATCGATGTTCTTTTCCATTTTACATGTACTGTTTTAACTTGTGTTCCGGCAGGAAAATCGTAAGAAAACAGACAGTTTCCGTTTGCGCTCAATTTTATGTTATAAGAATCGATAGTAGCCTGATCCGCATCTGTCCATGTATCATTATCCCATGTATTATATGAGATGCTTTCCAGAACGGGGTGTTCTGTATTGCTTATGAGCTGTGTTCTTTCTGACTCTATAGTTATCCTGGATGGAGCTATCTGGTATGGAAAAGCATATTCCTGCGTGACTGAACTGTCATAAACCGGGAGATGAGTACTGCCGGACATATCTCTAATGCCGTTCAGTAATCTCGTGAATTCGATATTGGTATATTTCTGTCCTACGTTAACATCCTGATCTTTGCCTGAATTAGCATCACGTTTCATGGGAAATTTAGTTCTCATATCCAAATAGTAGAGTTCTCCGGTCAGTATTTCAGGTCCTCTGACTTCAACTTTTCTTACAGACTGATTGTCGCCCGGAAGTCTGTAAGTTATGACGGTATTTTCGGCCAGATAGCTCTTTGATGGCTCGAGCGCTTCGGACGTGTTATTAAGAGTCCATCTGAGAGTCATTCCTGCAAGGAGTTCGTTCATCCCGATTGAATTGGAATTGAAATAGCGTGAATACGGAGTCAGCTCGTAAAAGTAAGCGTTCTTATCAGGATCGAAAGTTCTTTCCCCGATGTTCCAGTTTCCCCAATTAACGTTAAATTCATGATCGTATAAGTCACCGCTTGAACTTCCGCTGTTGGCGCCGGGCTTTGATATTCCTTTTAGTCTTACAAGACCGGTCGGTTCATAGAAACGGATGCTTACGATCTCCATCAATGAACCATCTTTGTTATATGCTCCCGGTATCGCGAATCTTGGTGAACCGCTTTTATATCCTGAAAACATCTTTTCGTAACTGGCACTACACACCGCATCGAAATAAAGATTCGTGTAGCTTCCGTCTTCCTTAGACATAGGAGATACTGTTACTTTATATGTGTGAGTGTATCCCTGAGATGAAGATGTAACTGTTACTGTAGAATCAGGATTAAAGTAAGGAGAACCTTCCCAAAGAATGCACTCCTCGCCCTTTGTTCCTTGTGAAAGCACATCTGAAAGGGCAGCGTCACCAGGGAGCGTATATTCGGTCGCAGCGATCCTTGAAGTAGGAATCTTATTACTGTCCATTATTCTGAGGACTTGTTCGTCGGTAAGCTTTACATGCTTCATTTTGAATCCGATCGTGCAGTCAGTTCTGTTCTTGGCACTGGTAAGACGCAAAGCCATCTTTCCCTGACCAAGCTTAACTGCTTCGTTAAAGAACTCGTTTTTCTCGGGAAGGGCTGCAAAATCTGCACCAAGATCCAGACACTCTATGACCAGGATCACATTTTCCAGATCAGCATATCTGTAGTTTACGAGGAATTCTTTTCCATCAGTATCAGACATAACATAGCTGCTTCCGGAAGGAAAATCCGTTTCGGATCTTGTGATGGAAAGACGCTTTAAAGAGCTTCCTTTTGCAGGAGGAGCCGCTAAAGGCTTTTTGTTTTCCGGAACCGGTTCTTCATCAGGAAGTTCTTCATCCGGCTCAGCATTATCGCTGACGTTATCAGCCGTTCCTTCATCAGGAAGATTTCCATCAGTGTTAGAGTTATCGCTGCCGGAATCGGCAGGAACTTCAGTTGGATCATCGGTATTTTCGGCTGCGGTCACGTCTTCGGGAGACTCAGTGTCATCTGAAGTTTCATCAGTGCTTTCTTTATCGGGATCATCAGTGTTGTCTTCTGTAGCCGGCTCGGTTTCCGAATACTCAGTTGCAGGTTGAACAACTTTGTTATCATCCAGTTCATCTGCGAAAACGGAAAAAGGATATATTCCTCCGATAATTACCATAGCGATAAGCATGGAAACAGTTTTGGTGATTGCTCTGTGGATCTTTTTATTCATTTGTACCCCCATTTGAACGATTGCCGTTCATTCATTGTTCATAATTCCTTCAAAAACTACCTTTTATTCAGAAAAGGGTATATCAAATATGTTGTAAAAATTTATGTTTAATGTCATTTATGAACAAAATGTGTATGAAATGTTAAAAATCGAACACCTATAACCGCAATGTGCTGCCATTTAGCATGCAAGTAACGGGATAAAGGATCTGAACAGATCGGATGGTCCTTTCTGATTCCTTCAATTTGCCTTTACTCTGTAATATCACGCGCAATTTTAAATGATATAATCCAAGGCAGAATGAATAATTATGCCTAGATTTGGGGGAAGAATATGTCAGAGAATAAAGGCAATATGGTTCCGGTCGATCCGGATATGATCGAGGAAACATCGATCGAGCCCGCGGCTCAGGTTAAGGAAAGTGCGATCGCAGAAGAGCAGAGCGCACCGGCACCTGCTCCTGCCAAGGCTTCGAAAAAGAAGGGCAAGAAGTCATGCCCCGTTCCGGTAAAGAAGACCACGATCGGCGGTCAGGCCCTGATCGAGGGCGTCATGATGGTCGGACCTTCAAGAACTGCAATGGCGGTAAGGAAGGGCGACGGCACGATCTATGTTGAAGAGATCAAGCAGAGCGAGAAGACATCTTATTTCGATAAGGTTCCGTTCATAAGAGGATGCATAAGATTCTATAAGATGCTCGTTACGGGTACCGGCGCTCTCATGAAGGCTGCCGATATCTCCGAAGAGGGCAAGCCGGATGAGAAGAAGGAAGGCGAGAAGAAGTCACGTCTTGATGAGTTTGCCGAGAGGCACTTCAACGTCATGATGACGATCTCTGCTATCGTCGGAATCCTTCTGTCAGTTGGACTTTTCATTCTTGCTCCGAGACTTCTGGTCGAGATCGCTCTTAAGTTCGTACCTGAATACTTAAGGGAACTTACATGGTTCAATGCGCTTACGAGCGTTGTTGAGGGTCTTTTGAGACTCATCATATTCCTTCTGTATCTGGTTTTCGCATCCAAGCTTAAGGATATAAAGAGAGTATGGCGTTATCACGGTGCTGAGCATAAGACCATCGCATGCTATGAGGCAGGTCTCCCTCTTACAGTCGAGAACGTACTGAAGCAGACAAGATTCCATCCCCGCTGCGGAACATCCTTTATGTTCAACGTTCTTGCCATTTCCATCATCATCTATACGGTCATCGGCATCTTCACAGGCGCGCAGCCTGCGTGGGTCAACGTTGCGATCAGACTTGTAGCGATCCCGGTAATTTGCTCGATCTCTTATGAGATCCTGAGATTCGTCGGCCGCCACGACAGGAACTGGTTCTGCAGGCTTTTGTCCAAGCCCGGTCTCTGGCTCCAGAAGTTCACGACACAGGAGCCTGACGGTCCGATCGTTGAAGTAGCAATTGCTTCAATGCAGGCAGTTATTCCGGAGAACAAGGAAGATGACAACTGGTAAGGATAGGCTTCTGGACCTTTTGAAGGATTCCGGCGATGATGAAGCTTTGCTGGACCTTAAGATCCTCGAGGAAGAATTCGAAGGTAATGCTTTAGAAGAAGCTGTAAAGAGGCGCGCTTGTGGCGAGCCTCTTGCTTATATTCTGGGATACCGCCATTTCTATAAGGAGTGCTATAAAGTGGCTCCGGGCGTTCTTATCCCGAGAGCCGACACGGAGATCGTAGTCGAGTCCGCTTTAAAGTTCCTCAGCATTAACAAAATGGCGTCCGGTGACGTCCTTAATGTGCCCGAATACGGCAGGGCGTTGTCTGACATAAGATTTGCTGACCTTTGTACTGGTACAGGCTGCATAGGTATTTCCGTAGCTAATGAGATAGTAAGAGCAGGCGGCAGCGCGAAAGGGTATCTTGTCGATATCAGCGATACCGCTGCAGGCATCTCGGCATCTAACGTTGAATCTCAGGCGCTTAAACCTGAAGATATAAAGGTGATCAAGCACGATGTTCTGGCATCCTGCCCCAAGCTCGAAAAGCTCGACTTCATCGTATCCAACCCTCCTTATATAGCAAATAAGGAGATGGATGAATTAGACAGCGTTGTAAAGGATCACGAGCCGGATATTGCCTTAAGGGCAGGCGATACGGGTCTTGATTTTTACGGCCCTCTCCTTAATATTGCTAAGGAACTTCTTAAGGAAGGCGGCGCCCTGATAGTCGAACACGGGTATGAACAGGGTGACTCTGTGAGGAAGATTTTCGAGCAGGGCGGGCTTAAAAACTGCATGACGGTCAGAGACTACGGCGGAAATGACAGGGTGACCGTCGGGATCAAATAAGCTGAAACATAATAAAATCAAGGGCTTTGAGCCCTTCGAAAAATAATTTGGAAAAATTTTCAATTTTCTTGTAACGAATTTGCGATCCGTACGTCTAACAGGTGAGATCACAAAAGAAAGGTTGTTTGATACGTGGATAAGAAAACCGCAGAAAAGCTATATGAAGCCTTTTACATGAAGGTTTTCTCCTACGTGATGACGCTCGCCAAGGATCGCAACGATGCCGAGGAGATAACCCAGGAGACTTTTTTCAGGGCGATATCGACTGATAAGAGCTTCAGGGGAGACAGCGACAGTTACACGTGGCTGTGCGCAATAGCAAAGAATATCTTTATCGACTCCAAGAGGCGTTACGCGAACCAGGAGGATGAGGTCCCTGAAGAGCTTGCAGACGAGAATAAGGGAATAGAAGAAAAGCTCTCAGACAGGGAAACCTCACTCCGGATCCACACGATACTCCATCGGCTGGAGGAACCATATAAGGAAGTCTTCCAGCTGAGGGTCTTCGGTGAGCTGTCATTCGCGGAGATCGGTTCTATCTTCGGAAAGACCGAGACCTGGGCCCGGGTCACGTATCACAGAGCCAGATTAAAGATCAAGGAAAGGATGGATGAATATGAAATATAATTGTGATTTGATCTCAGATCTTCTGCCGTTATATAAAGACGATATCTGCAGCGAAGCCACAAAGAAGATCGTTGAAGAGCATCTTGCCGAATGCCCGGAATGCAAGAAGATGTTAGCGGATATGAGCGATGTCTCGATCGACGAAGAGATCGTTAAAGAGAAAAACGAAGTAATTAATTCCCAGGCCAGGTTCTTTAAGAGGAAGAGCGCATTTGCAGGAAGCATCATCGGACTGATCTTCTCGATCCCGATCCTCGTGTGCCTCATTGTTAACCTTGCGACAGGCGCAGGACTTACATGGTTCTTTATAGTTCTTGCAGGAATCCTTGTAGCAGCATCTTTGATCATCGTGCCGCTCATGGTGCCGGAGAATAAGATGTTCACGACGATGGCAGCATTTACCGGAAGCGTTCTGTTTCTCCTCGGAATCATCGCCATCTACACAAGAGGCAGCTGGTTCTTAGTAGCAGCTTCGTCAACGCTCTTCGGACTTACGATGCTTTTCGCGCCGTTTATCGCATTCAGAAGACCTGTTAATGCTTAT
>JAEFBA010000101.1 GCA_016292145.1 Saccharofermentans sp. | reverse complement strand
ATATCGGCGTTTCCGTATAACTCGAAGTCCCGAGCAATATCTTTTTCCGAAAGAGAATTGTCTAAAATCAGCTTAGCCATAGTGTTTCCTCATAAAGTAATACCATGTCTAATTCATCCGCATACGCGGATTCGCGTCGTCTGTTACATTAAAGCTTTGCGATATCCACAAGCTCAAGTCCTTCTTCAGAGTTGGTTGTCTCAAGACTTGTTACAAGAGCCTTGGCTGTATCGAGAGCAGTGATAACGTTAACACCCGTCTCAATAGCAGTTCTTCTGATAAGGAAGCCGTCACGGCTCTTATCACGTCCCTGTGTAGGTGTATCGATTACAAGATCGATCTTGTGACCGAGAATAAGGTCGATGACCGTAGGTGATTCCTGAGAAAGCTTGTTGATCTTTCTTGCTTTTACACCGTTGTCATTAAGAGTAGCGGCTGTAGATCTTGTCGCGTAAATGATATATCCGAGCTTCTCATAACGTCTTGCGATGTCGATGATCTCGCCCTTATCGGAATCCTTAACGGTGATGATCATCTGCTTATATTTCGGAAGCTTAACTCCTGCTCCGAGGAATGCCTTGTAAAGTGCTTCATTGAAGTTCTTGCTGATACCAAGGCACTCACCTGTAGACTTCATCTCGGGTCCGAGGCTGATCTCGGCTCCTCTGATCTTCTCAAATGAGAATACAGGCATCTTGATCGCTACATAGCCGGCTTCAGGCTGAAGTCCGGGTGTGTATCCGAGGTCTTTAAGCTTCTTACCGAGCATAACTTCTGCTGCAAGATCGACGATCGGAATACCGGTAACCTTACTGATGTAAGGAACGGTACGTGATGATCTGGGGTTCGCCTCGATAATATATACTTCATCGCCCACAGCTATGAACTGTACGTTTATAAGTCCGATTACGTGAAGAGCCTTTGCAAGTCTTCTTGTATATTCGGCGATTGTCTGCTTAACCTTATCTGAAAGAGACTGTGCGGGATATACGGAAATCGAGTCACCTGAGTGAATACCGGATCTCTCGATATGCTCCATGATACCGGGGATAACGATGTCTTCACCGTCGCAAACGGCATCAACCTCTGTCTCAACACCCTGAAGGTACTTATCAACAAGGATAGGATGATCCTGAGCATATCTGTTGATGATGTTCATGAACTCTTCTATCTCTGCATCGGAAAGAGCTATCTGCATGCCCTGTCCGCCAAGTACGTAGGAAGGTCTTACAAGTACGGGATAACCAAGACGGTTTGCAACTTCTTTGGCTTCTTCCGCTGTGTATACGGTAGCACCCTGAGCACGCTTGATCTGTGTCTCTTCAAGGATCTGATCAAAAATCTCTCTGTCCTCGGCTGCATCTACATCCTTGGCATCCGTTCCGTAGATCTTAACGCCCATCTTCATAAGATCCTGAGTAAGCTTGATGGCTGTCTGTCCACCGAACTGAACAACCGCTCCGTCGGGCTTTTCAAGTCTTACGATATTCTCTACATCCTCGGGTGTAAGAGGCTCGAAGTAAAGCTTATCAGCTATATCGAAGTCAGTACTTACAGTCTCGGGGTTGTTGTTTATGATAATTGTCTCAAAACCGGCCTTCTTAAATGCCCATGTTGCATGAACAGAGCAATAGTCGAACTCGATACCCTGACCAATCCTGATAGGGCCTGAGCCAAGTACAAGGATCTTCTTTTTGCCGCTGTCAGCCTTAAGAGCAGCCTCATCTTCAGAATCGGGTCCGTTGTATACGGAGTAGTAGTAAGGTGTCTCAGCCGCAAACTCAGCCGCGCAGGTATCAACAATCTTGAAGGTAGCCTTGATATTGTATTCATATCTAAGCTCTTTTAACACATCCTCAGAGAAACGTGTGAGTCTGCTGATAACACTGTCGGGATACTCAAGACGCTTAGCTTCAAGAAGTGTCTCAAAGCTGATGATCTTCTTGGCTTCCGCAAGGTCTGCGTCCTTACCCTGTGTATTCTTCTCACCGATCCTAAGAAGCTTAAGCTCCATCTTAACAAGTGCGTGAAGCTTATCAATGAACCAGATGTCGATGAGTGTGATGTCATGGATCTGCTCGTGTGAGAAGCCTCTTCTGAGAGCCTCGGCAATAACCCAGATTCTCTGATCGTCTACAACTTTAAGACGCTCTGTAAGCTCTTCGTCGTCAAGCTCTGAGAAGTCATAGCTTGTAAGGCAGTCAACGTGCTGCTCAAGTGAGCGGATAGCCTTCATCATGGCACCTTCAAAGTTGGTGCAGATACTCATTACCTCACCTGTTGCTTTCATCTGTGTTGTAAGAGTTCTCTTTGCAGTGATGAATTTATCAAAAGGAAGTCTCGGGAACTTAACTACGCAGTAGTCAAGTGTAGGCTCGAAACTTGCATATGTCTTACCTGTGATGGCGTTCTTGATCTCGTCAAGTGTGTAGCCGAGCGCGATCTTGGCTGCGACCTTGGCAATCGGGTATCCCGTAGCCTTGGAAGCCAGCGCGGATGAACGGCTTACACGAGGGTTAACCTCGATTACGCAGTACTCAAAGCTTGTGGGGTGAAGAGCAAACTGTACGTTACATCCACCTGTGATCTGAAGCTCGTCGATGATGTTGAGAGCCGCGCTTCTGAGCATTTGGTATTCCTTGTCGGAAAGTGTCTGAGAAGGAGCCACAACGATGGAGTCACCTGTATGTACACCGACGGGGTCGATGTTCTCCATGTTACATACCGTGATGCAGTTTCCCGCAGAGTCACGCATTACCTCGTACTCGATCTCTTTCCATCCTGCGATGCATCTTTCTACAAGAACTTCGTTTGCACGTGAAAGTCTGAGTCCGTTCTCAAGTATCTCCTCACACTCAACCTGATTGTGCGCGATACCGCCGCCTGAACCACCGAGTGTGAACGCGGGACGAAGAACAACGGGGTAGCCAATCTTGTTGGCAAACTCAACACCGTCCTGAACGTTGTGAACAACGAGTGAAGCAGCACAAGGCTCACCGATTCTTTCCATGGTGTCCTTGAATTCCTGCCTGTCCTCAGCCTTTCTGATTGTCTCTGCAGTTGTTCCGAGGAGCTTTACGTTATGTGACTTAAGAAAGCCTGACTCATCAAGCTCCATACCAAGGTTAAGTCCTGCCTGTCCTCCAAGTGTGGGAAGGATTGAATCGGGCTTTTCCTTTTCGATTATCTGCTCAAGGACTTTGACTGTGAGGGGCTCGATATAAACCTCGTCGGCAATGTCCTTATCCGTCATGATAGTTGCGGGGTTGGAGTTAACGAGGATAACCTCAACTCCTTCCTCTTTAAGTGAACGGCAAGCCTGAGTTCCGGCATAGTCAAACTCTGCTGCCTGTCCGATTACGATAGGTCCTGAACCGATTACCAGTACCTTTTTAACATCTTTATTCTTTGGCATCAGTTCTTTCCTCCTACTTTTCCTTTTTTCATCATATCTATAAATCTGTCAAACAGATAGCTTGAATCCTGCGGTCCGGGGCATGCCTCGGGATGGAACTGCACAGTGAAGATGTTCTTGCCGACATAAGCAAGTCCCTCATTGGTTCCGTCGTTAACGTTTATAAACGCAGGCTCAGCTATGTTCTTATCAAGCTTATCCATGTCTACTACATAGCCGTGGTTCTGAGATGAGATGTATACGCGGCCGTTCGTAAGGTCTTTTACCGGGTGGTTACCGCCTCTGTGGCCGTACTTCATCTTAAATGTATCCGCACCCGTTGCAAGCGCCATAAGCTGGTGTCCAAGGCAGATCGCAAAAATAGGTGTATCTGAATCATAGAGTTTTTTAATCTCTTTAATTACATCCACGTTCTCCTTCGGGTCACCGGGGCCGTTTGAAAGCATGATTCCGTCGGGAGCGTCCTTAAGGATCTCCTCAGCGGTTGTATTTGAAGGATATATTGTAACATCACAGCCTCTTGCAGCAAGTGAAGCCGCAATGTTCTTCTTGGCTCCCACATCGAGGAGTGCAACCTTAAGACCTTTGCCGTTAAGCTCTTTTACGATCGCAGGTCTCTTTTCTCTCTTGGAGTGGTCGCCTGCAAGATCAGCCTTGTAGTTATCCTCATTGAATACGGCACTTCCTGAAAGAGGTCCGTTCTCAGAAAGATCGGATACTCCCTTAAGAACTATCTTTTCCTTGCAGGATACTTTGCTTACAACATCGCCTGTTGTGTATGCGTGGAGCTTGTCCTTGATGCTGTCGAATGTAAGGTTTTCATTGGTTGTGATGATACCGTTCATGGTTCCCTTTTCTCTGAGAATCCTTACAAGTTTTCTTGTGTCTATTCCTTCAATTCCGGGAATCTCGTATTTTTCCAAGAATTCCTGGATTGACATGTCGCAGCGGAAGTTTGAAGGGATGCGTGAAAGCTCTCTAACAATTACAGCGTCAACCCAAGGTCTTTCCGACTCCATGTCGTCAAGACAAACGCCGTAGTTTCCTATAAGGGGATAAGTCATGCAGACTGCCTGTCCTGCGTAGGAAGGATCTGTAAATACTTCCGTATATCCCGCCATCGATGTATTAAAAACTATTTCACTTATAACATCCTTGTCGGCTCCGAAGTGCTTGCCTTCAAAGATGCTTCCGTCTTCCAAGATCAAAAAAGCTTTCATTTATTTCCTCCAGATAAAACTCATTTATTTCTTACTTAAAGTACTTAACACCACTCTCGAATATCTTGATATCCTGCTCACCGAAGATATTAACGGCTACGCCGTCGCCTCTTCTCTCTGAGTGAGCCATCTTACCAAGGCATCTTCCGTCAGGTGAAAGGATACCCTCAACCGCTCTGTAAGAACCGTTGATGTTCCACTCATCGTCCATTGTTACGTTACCGTCGAGATCGCAGTACTGTGTTGCGATCTGTCCGTTCTTAAAGAGTGTATCAAGTACATCGTCGGGCGCTACAAATCTACCCTCGCCGTGTGATGCGGGGTTAGTGTAAACTCCGCCGAGCTTAGCTTCGGAAAGCCAAGGCGAGTTGTTTGAAACGACCTTGATGTAAGCCATCTTGGAGATATGTCTTCCTATAGTATTGAATGTAAGTGTAGGAGAGTTCTCATTCTGTCCTGTGATCTTGCCGTTAGGTACAAGTCCTAGCTTGATCATAGCCTGGAAACCGTTACAGATTCCGAGCGCAAGTCCGTCTCTGTTATTGAGAAGATCTTCTACAGCTTCTTTTATCTCTGCGTTCTGGAAGGCTGTCGCGAAGAACTTAGCACTTCCGTCAGGCTCATCACCTGCTGAGAATCCGCCGGGGAACATGATGATCTGAGCATTGTTTATAGCCTTCTTAAACTCTGCCACAGACTCTACGATATCCTCTGCGTTTCTGTTCTTGAATATCTTGATGTTTGTATTGGCGCCTGCTCTCTCAAATGCCTGCGCGCTGTCGTACTCACAGTTACTTCCCGGGAATACGGGGATGAATACTGTGGGCTTTGCAACCTTATTCTTGCATACATAGATGCTGTCAGCCTTAAAGAGAGGTGACTCAACTGAAGTCTTCTCTGTTCCTACCGTTGAAGGGAATACCTTCTCAAGCTTGTTCTTCCAAGCTGCAAGTGCATCGTTAAGGTCAAGTGTCATGCCGCATGCTGTGATCTTGGCATCAGCCGTAACTTCACCGATCTCTCTTGCTCCTGCGATCTTAAGTACATCTGCAAGCTTATCTGCGGGAACTTCAGCAACGATGTCTGCGATGTCGTTCGCAAAGAGCTCTTCTGCCTTGATTCCATCTGCGATCTTAACTCCGAGTCCGTTACCGAATGCCATCTTGCTGACAGCAGCAGCGATTCCGTAGCTGTCCTCAGCGTAAGCCGAAACAATGGCTTTTTTCTTCATAAGGTCTGTGATATCGGAATAGATAGCCATAACCTTGTCGTAATCGGGAAGATCGAATTTATCTTTAGGAAGCTTAATCTGTACAAGCTTGTTTCCTGCTTTCTTAAGCTCGGGTGTGATGACATCCGAAAGCTTAGCAACGTCTACCGCAAAAGATACGAGTGTGGGCGGAACGTTGATCTCGTTAAATGAGCCTGACATTGAATCCTTACCGCCGATTGAAGCGATTCCGAAGCGAAGCTGAGCTTCAAATGCTCCGAGAAGTGCCGTGAAAGGCTCGCTCCAGCGCTGTGCATCCTCAGTCATTCTCTTGAAGTACTCCTGGAATGTGAAGTGGAGGTTCTTATAATCACCGCCGGATGCAACGATTCTCGATACAGACTCTGTTACCGCGTAAGCAGCTCCGTGATAAGGGCTCCAGCTTGAAAGATAAGGATCGAAGCCGTAACTCATCATTGTTACTGTATCTGTTTTTCCTGAAAGTACAGGAAGCTTGGCGATCATTGTCTGTGTCTCGGTGAGCTGATACTTTCCACCGTAAGGCATAAGTACCGAACCTGCGCCGATCGAAGAGTCGAACATCTCAACGAGACCCTTCTGTGAGCAAACGTTGAGGTCGCTCATCTGTGCAAGCCATGCCTCTTTTACATCGTTATTTGAAAGAGCCTGTGATACCTTATCGGATGCGATCTTGTTAAAGTAGTTGTCTTCCTGAGCAGGAACTTCTACCTTAACCTTGGTCTCCTGATGAGCTCCGTTGGTATCAAGGAATGCTCTCTTTATGTCTACAATCTTTTTGCCCCTCCAGTTAAGGACAAGTCTGGGTTCTTCTGTGACAACCGCAACCTTAACCGCCTCGAGGTTCTCTTCTGCCGCATATCCAAGGAACTTGTCTACATCCTTAGGTGCAACAACAACTGCCATTCTCTCCTGTGACTCAGAGATGGCAAGCTCTGTTCCGTCAAGACCTGCGTACTTCTTGGGTACAAGATCGAGGTTGATATCAAGACCGGGTGCAAGCTCACCGATCGCAACGGATACACCGCCGGCACCGAAGTCGTTACACTTCTTGATAAGCTCACTTACTTCAGGTCTTCTGAAGAGTCTCTGAAGCTTTCTCTCTGTAGGAGCGTTACCCTTCTGAACCTCTGCTCCGCATGTTGTAAGTGACTTGCTGTCGTGAGCCTTGGATGAACCTGTAGCTCCGCCGCAGCCGTCTCTACCTGTACGTCCGCCAAGGAGTATGATGATATCTCCGGGATCTGCGGACTCTCTGATAACGTGCTCCTGAGGAGCAGCTCCCATTACCGCACCGATCTCCATACGCTTTGCAACGTATCCGGGATGATAAACCTCTTTTACATAGCCTGTTGCAAGTCCGATCTGGTTACCGTATGAAGAGTAACCTGATGCAGCGCCGCGAACGAGCTTCTTCTGTGAAAGCTTGCCTTTCATTGTCTCAGCTACGGGAACAGTGGGATCAGCCGCACCTGTTACACGCATAGCCTGGTATACATAGCCTCTTCCTGAAAGAGGATCTCTGATCGCACCTCCAAGGCAGGTAGCAGCGCCACCGAAAGGCTCGATCTCTGTGGGATGGTTGTGTGTCTCGTTCTTGAAGAACACAAGCCAGTTCTCTGTCTTAACGCCCTCGCCGTAATCAACCTCGATAGGCACAACTACGGTACAAGCGTTGTTCTCCTCAGACTCTTCCATGTCTGTGAGCTTTCCGTCCTTCTTGAGCTTCTTCATACCCATGAGGGCGATATCCATAAGAGAAATGAACTTCTCTTTTTTCTTTTCATCTGTCTTGTAAAGATCGTCTCTTGCTGTGAGGTATTCGTTATAAGCATTGACGATGGGCTCCTTGTAGAAGCCGTCTGCAAACTCGATATCCGTGAGCTCAGTGCCGAATGTTGTGTGACGGCAATGATCTGACCAGTATGTATCAAGAACTCTGATCTCTGTCATTGAAGGATCGCGGTTCTCATCATCATGGAAATATGTCTGGATCCACTTGAAATCGTTGAAAGTCATTGCAAGTCCAAGTGACTCATAGAGCTTTTTGAGTTCATCCTCGCTCATATCCTTAAAGCCATCGAATATTGCAACATCTTCAGGCTCGTCGTAGTTGGTAACAAGAGTTGCGGGCTTTTCGGGCGCAGCAATTCTTGAATCAACAGGGTTCATTGTATATTCCTGAATCTTGGCAAGCTCTTCATCAGATACATTTCCGATAAGCATGTATGTAACGGCTGTCTTGATGACAGGCTCTTCGTCGCCCTTGATGAAGCGAACGCACTGCTCTGCGGAATCGGCTCTCTGATCGAACTGTCCGGGAAGCGCCTCTATGCTGAATACTTTTGCATTCTGAGGAATCTCAATATTTTCTCTGTAAAGAATGTCTACAGGGGGCTCTGAAAAGACTGTGTTGCAAGCCTTCTCAAATACTTCATCCGATACGTTCTCAACGTCATATCTGATGAATATACGTACTTCCTCCACACTCTTAATGCCAAGGTAGCCCTTGATCTCTGCCTTGAGTTCCTTAGCCTTTCCGGCATAGGGGGCTTTCTTTTCAACATAGATTCGTTTTACCGTGCTCATAAAATCTCCTCACTAATTTGTTAATGTATATTGTAAATAAAGAGTGCTTTGAACTTTCAGCACTCTTTATTAATTACCGTTATTATTTAATTCATCGGGCACTAATCCCTCTAATACATACATAAGCTCTTTATCAATGGCTTCTTCATTAATACCTACCGTCTTGGAAGTGATCTTGAGACCTTCCACAACGTACATAAGATTACGAGCACATCCAAGAGGGTTCTCGCAATAGAATTC
>JAEFBA010000019.1 GCA_016292145.1 Saccharofermentans sp. | reverse complement strand
AGCTGTTCTTTGCAAGCGGTGTTGTTGATTGGGAAAAAACGACTGTAAACAGTGTCGCTGCAACCAGGCAAAACAGATATAACGCGATGTTCTTAAACGCTTTACTGCGCAAAACTTAATCTCCCTTTTTAATACTTTCAGGGAGGAATTATATCACTTTTGTAAAATGCAGCAGGAATAAGTTTTTCTTATATCAGGTGCGTTTTCTCTGTCATATAGCACAATTTGCCTGTGCGGTTTCCGGAGATGCACTTCATTAAAGCAAGCGGTTAAACGAGCTTGCCTACATCCGTCGCGTAGCACCATCTTCCGCCCGTGAGATTTCCGAAGAAATACTTCATAGAAGCAGATTCGCTCATTATAAGCAGCTTTCCATTGACGAATATGATCTCTTCTGCCATCGGCGGCGCATCAAATGAAGCCACCTGTGTCGAGCTGTCAAAAGCATAGACAGGCACGGCTATATCAGGTTCAACTCCGCCCGAATTTACTCTCCCCCTAAAGGTCACAGGTTCACTGCCGGAAATGTCGTAGCATCTGATCGTTGATTTGGGAGTGCCGTAAGACTGGGATATCCAGATCTTTCCGTCCCTGCCAGTCATGCCCTGCACGAGCCCCGGCATTGAATACATCTCAAAAGGCGTCTGTGAGATGCCGAAAGACGAATCCTCATCATTGCTGAACTTATACGCCCAGGCAATTGCACGGTTCTCTTCGCCTGTCTTTGTCGTGATCCAGTGCGATTTATCTGTCATGTAATTAGGGTCTCTGTAGAACTCGCCTACGATCATGCGGTCATCGCTAAAACATATCCAGGCTACATTGATCTTGTCATTTAAGAACTTTGTTGAGAAACTTCCGAGCTTCTTTACTGTATCGCCGCTCTTTGCGGAAAGAACGTCATTCAGATTATAGACATTTATGCACGCGTCCTCGTCACCTGCGACGAAAAGGTACTCTCCGTGCGAAGCAAGACCGCCTGCGTGGGGCTTGATGGGATTGCCGCTCTCATCGCCCATGACAACGTAGCCCTCATCCTTGCCGCTTCCGCCGTCGACCCTGTAAATGCGCGACGGAGATCCGTCCTTCTGATATCCGCAGATAAGATATGTGTCTACTGACGATACGTGATCCAGACCCTGAGGCGTCATGTTATCCATAAGGCCCGGTATTACAAAAGCCTTCTCAGAAGCCTTGTAATAGCTGCTTACGGGCGCCCTGAAATAGATCCTCGCACCGATGAATACGATTGCAGCGAGGGCTGCTATAATCACCAGGATGGTGACTATGACTTTCTTTGCTTTAGAACCGGACTTTTTGCTCATAAATCAATACCAGTCCTTGTGTCTCTTGATGTAGATGACTTTCATGATCTGCGCGAAAACCATGTAGACTACCATGAGTATCGCAAGCCAGAGCATGTAGCTGATGGGCATTGTCGGGAGGTCGAAGAGCGCAGACAGTCCGGTAAATCCGATTATCAGCGTAACCGCAATGACAGCAAGTGTCGAGAGCGTCAATTGGATCGATGCCCTGTCGCCGATGAACGGGAGCTTCGGCGTTCTGATCGTGTGGATTACCATCGTCTGTGAGATGACGCCGAACATGAACCAGCCGCACTGGAAGTAGCCGGCCATATCAGGACTGTTGTATCCGAAGATGAACCACAGTACGAGGAAGCACAGAACGTCCAAGACAGTACTCAAAAGACCGAAGGATACCATGAAGCCTTTGATGCCTCCGAGATCCCATTTCTTGGGCTTCTCAATGTACTTGGATTCGACGTGGTCGAAAGGCATGCCGAGCTGTGCGAAGTCGTTTAAGAGGTTCTGCACAAGGATGTGTACAGGGAGCATCGGCAGGAACGGCAGGAAGATACTTGCGATGAGTACCGAGAACATGTTTCCGAAGTTGCCTGAGACAGACATCTTTAAGTACTTGGACATGTTCGCGAAAGTCGAACGGCCTTCGACAACGCCTTCGTCGAGGACCATGAGATCCTTTTCGAGGAGGATGATGTCGGCGACCTCTTTCGCGATATCGACAGCATTATCGACGGAAATGCCGATGTCTGCCTGCTTTAAGGGCAAGCTGTCGTTGATGCCGTCACCCATGTAGCCTACCGTGTGGCCGTTAGCCTGGAACATCTTAACCACGCGCTGCTTCTGGTAAGGCGAGAGCTTGGAGAAGATGTCGCACTTCTCGCATGCTTCTCTTAACTCGTCGTCAGTCATGGCTTCGATCTTGGCGCCCGTAAGCGACATCTCCGTTGAGAAGCCGAGTCTGCCGCAGATATTGATCGCAACGCCTTCCGAGTCGCCTGTGAGGACTATCGTGCGTACGCCGTTCTTTCTCAATGCGTTGATAGCTTCGCCTGCAGATTCCTTCGGCGGATCTAAGAAGCCGACGAATCCGATCAATACCATCTCGCTCTCGTCCTGAACGCCGAAGACGTCGACACCGTGAACGTTGTTCTTCTGTGCTACGGCGATAACACGGATGCCTTCGAGATTGTTCTCCTCGGCGATCTTTTTCGCATTCGCCTTAAGCTCATCAGTGATCTCTTTAACTTCTCCGTCGATCTCGATGAAGGAGCAGATCGATAAGATCTCTTCAACGGCACCCTTTGTGATGAGCTGGCGCTTGCCGTTCTTATCCTTTAACACAACGCTCATTCTGCGGCGCGTGAAGTCGAACGGGATCTCGTCTTCTCTTACATATGCTTCCTTGAGATAGCCCAGGTCTTCCTTGTCGGCGCGGTTGATGATCGCAACGTCCATCAGGTTCTTAAGGCCTGTCTGGAAATAACTGTTGAGGAATGCGTGTCTTAAGATACGCTTGTCTTCACGGCCCAGAACGTCCATGTATTTCTCAAGGATGATCTCGTCCTGCGTGAGCGTACCTGTCTTATCGGTACAGAAAACGTCCATCTCACCGAATGTCTGGATGGCGCCAAGACGCTTAACGATCGTCTTCTTGCGGGACATGTTGATAGCGCCCCTTGCAAGTGAAGAGTTCATGATGACAGGCAGCATCTCCGGCATGATACCGACTGCGATCGTAATGCCGAACATGAGGGACTCGAGCCAGCCACCCCTGCCCTTGGTGATGAAGTTGGCGATGAAGATGACAGGAACCGTTATGAGCATGAAGCGGATAAGGAGCTTGCTGACAGAATCGAGGTTCCTCTCGAATGCGCTCTTCTCTTCATAAGAGTTGAGGCTCTTTGCCATGCTTCCGAAATATGTATCTCCGCCGGTCAGAAGGATAATGGCCTTGGCGCTTCCCGATACGATATTGGATCCCATGAATCCGATGTTTGCGAGGTCGGTGACGCCGACGTTCTTCTCGCTTGTCGTGAATTTCTCGACGGGATTGGATTCACCTGTGAGCTGCGACTGGTCAATGAAGAGGTCCTTTGTCTCGATGAATCTTACATCGCCCGGGATCATGTCGCCTGATGCGAGCTTAACGATGTCACCGGGAACCAGTTCTTCGATATCCACTTCGAGCTCAACGTCGTTACGGATGACATCGAGCTTGGTGGTGATCATGCCCTGCAGTTTTTTTGCTGCGCTGTTGGACTTCTCTTCCTGAATAAATGAAATTGTCGCGGAAATTATAATTACCGCAACGAGCATAATGAATGTTGCAAAAGACGGTTCATCAGCGAGCACTACATCGGTCGCGAAAGTGATCATCGCAACGACCAGGAGCACGATGTTGAACGGGTTTATGATCGCATCTTTGATGCGCACGGCAAGATTCTTCTCTTTGCCGAAATCAATGATGTTCCTTCCGTATTCTTCAAGGCGGTCAGCAGCCTGAACAGGGTCAAGACCGTATTCGTCAGTCTGATACTTCTCGAAAAGTGCCTTCTGCTCCAAGCCGCTCAGTTCAAGCAAAGTCTTCTCGACTTCATTGCGGCGCTCGGGGTTTTCCTTCTTTTTCATACCAATCTCCTATGTTTATACATTGCATAGATTATATAAAATTATATTGCATACAACAATGCAAAGAGCCGTCTTCCTGTCGGAAAACGGCTCTTATTCACAGCAGTCTGTCATTATGCTTATCTTTGCCTGAGAACCCCGGAAAAGCTCGCCTTCTGCTTACTCAGGTTCTTTGCATACCGAACGATCATGTAGATGACATAACCTGTGACAACGCCCAATGTATTCAGGATGAGATCGTCAACGTCAGACGTCCTGTCGGCAAACGGCAGCTGGAGTATCTCAATTGTCAGCGACATGAGAAATCCGGTACCCGCAACCTTGACGAAATTATCCAGGCGTTTATAGAGCACAGGCAGTAAGATTCCCGTCGGAACGAACATCAGGATATTGCCGAACACATTAAAGATCATGTGCGCCTCATTCTCGTAATCCAAAAGATACACAAACGGGATCAGATTGATCCTGCAGTTGAAGACCTCTTTGAAATCGAGGCAAAGCGGCGAGAACGTAAAATATATGATGACAAGAAGATTTATGTACATCAGAATATGAAGCCTCTCGCGCTTCCAGTCGATCTTCTTATTGCGCAGACTGACCGCGGCCCTTACGAGCAGATATATGGCTGTATAGACCGCTGCTATGTAAACATACGGTATAACTAACATTCCTATCATCTCCTAATATTTTTTGCGGCTGACCTATCCCCATAAGTCAGCTCACCAATATTATACAATCCGGAATCTTAAAAACTTGCGCAGAAATAGGGTAATCACCTTAAGTTTTCCTTAAGTTTTAAGCAAAAACAGCCCGTGATGGTTGCAGAAAGCATATATCTTCCTTACCGCCCTGATCCTGAATCTCGCTTCACAGGGGCCTTCAGGATAGAGCTTTTTAAGCTGGATACGGTCGTCTGAAACAGCCGCAAGAAATGAGATGTAGTGGTTCTTTGTCATCGGGTGATCAACAGTCACATAGTATTCGTCTTCAACTGTTTCCACATTTATCCTGTGTTCATCATCACATTCTTCTGCATCCAATGGCGGCAGGGTGATCCCGCAGCAGCTGACTACCGCTTCGCCTGTTGCCTCTATCACATTTCCACACACAGGGCATACATAGAACTTGCATCTGCTCATATTCGATGCGCGGTTAATGTTCCTTATGTCTTCGCCTGACAGGAGCTCTATCACAGAGATTCCCAACGCCTTTGCCAAAGGCTCTATAAGACTCACATCGGGAAAGCCCTGCCCGGTCTCCCACTTGCTCACTGCCTTACTGCTGACAAACAATTTCTCAGCAAGCTCTTCCTGTGTCATTTTCTTATTCTCGCGGAGCTTTCTTATCACTGCTCCTGTTACATACTTATCCATGGCCTGCCGCCTCCTTTATGCAAACAAGATAACACAGCGCGAAAAGCATTGTTACCCACGCTCCGTGGAGTTGTTTTGGTGCTATAATGCGTATCTATGGGAAAAACAAGAAATTACACGGGCGACATCCTGATAATAATAGCAGGGCTTTTCTGGGGCAGCATGGGCATCTTCGTGCGCCATTTGAACGACCTCGGTTTTTCATCCATCCAGGTGGCATGCTTAAGGCTTGTCACGGCAGGGATCCTTTTCGCGCTCATACTGCTCATAAAAGATCCCAAAGGCTTTAAGATCAGCCCCAAAGACATCCCGCTGTTCCTGGCTCTTGGTCTTGTGAGCATCCTGTTCTTTACATGCTGCTACTTCACCGCGATCCGACTGATGACGATGTCCACCGCGGCGATCCTTCTTTATACGTCGCCGATCTGGGTCATGATACTGGCGATAATATTCCTTAAAGAGAAATTCTCTATTCAAAAACTGATCGCGCTCGTGCTCGCATTTGCAGGCTGCGTTCTCGTATCCGGATTCGGCGGCAAAGTAACTGTAGCCGGCATTCTCGTGGGTTTGGGTTCAGGTCTGGGCTACGGTCTTTACAGCATTTTCGGAACATTCGCACTGAAGAAATATTCGCCTTATACAGTCACCTGTTATACATTCCTCATCGCAGGTTTGGGATCGATATTCGTTGCAAACCCTGCTGACATGCTCTCGAAAATATCAGCCGTCGATAACAAGCTGTCCCTCTTCGGATTCGTGCTCTTAACGGCAGTTGTTACCGCAGTCATTCCGTTCCTTCTCTACACATTAGGTCTTAACAAGACTACAGCCGGAAGGGCAGCAGTGCTTGCGACCGTTGAGCCCGCGGCGGCAACGCTTTTCGGGTTCTTCGTAATGGGAGAGAAGGTCGGGATCATCGCTGTTGTCGGAATACTTCTGGTTTTCGCGGCGATCGTAATACTCAGCTTAAAAACGAAAGCTGCTTGACAGTCACCCTCCAAAGCGGGCACTCTTTAAGGCTTGAAATCTACTCTTGCACAGAACTCGTCTGGCTCTGATGAGAGCTCAAGCTTATAACCCAGCATCGAAAGGTTGTTGTCTGCAATAGCCAATCCCAATCCGGCACCTTTATTCCCTCTGGAATCATCACCTTTGACAAAAGGTCTTTTGAGCGAATCAGCGTCATCGTATGACTTGTCAGATTTATTAGTTATCGTAAGTGCTTCCCGGCTGATGAATATATCTACAACACTTCCTTTTTTACCATGTCTGTCACAATTCGAAAGGAGATTCATTATCACCTGAGCAAAGATCTTTTTGTCTGTCGTAAGGATAACATCTTCACCTTCTATCTCCGCCTTAATGCCGGGAAACTCTTTCAGGCTTTCGGTAACCAATTCCTTTACGCTTAATTCTTCTTTAGTGAGGTTTATCTGTCCGGACTCGCTTCGTGAAAGAAGCAGGATATCTCCGATCATGTGATCCATAGCCACAACCTTCTCACTGAGGTTTTTTGTGTATTCAACAACTTTATCCGGCTCTTTCGACGATTCCTCGAGATTCTCAAGATAAAACATCATAGCTGATAAAGGGGTCTTAAGATCATGTGCCATAGCTTCTGTTGTCTTGATCCGGTACTCGAAGATCTTCCAGACCGTTTTATCTCTCTGATATTTAACAACCGAGAGAATGAGCGCCATTATTACCGCAAATATTATGGCGATTATAGGAATCGCTATCGATGATGCCGGCGCGAGTTCAAAGAGAGACATTCCCTTTATGGGACTGAATCCGATTGCTAAGGGATATTTTTTATCGCCATTGTTAAACTCATTCAGTTCGATTGTGCGCGGAAAATCCTTTTCATCCGGATCGAGCACATCATATTCAGATATATCTTTTGATGACAGATCCGGATCCATTCTGTAGTTAACTAAATAATAATGCATCCAGTAATTGTCACCGGCACCATAAAACTCAAACCCTTTTGTATCAACAGGGGTGCAGTCCACTTCATATGTTTTGCCGTGGAAACTGATCTCAACTATACCGGGAATAAATGTGTGCTTTTCGCGATTGACATACAGGGTTCTTGGCTGGTAATTGACCTCGGGATCAATGATTCCCATATAACAGCCAAGTTTTATAAGCGGATCATATGCATATTTTTCAATATTCGAACTTATTCTCTTAAAACTAATCTTCCCATCCATATATTTATCTATCGGGTCAAAATATGAAATGTCTTCAATGAAGAAGATATCTTGATGCTCTTTGCCCTCGGCCGGAAGAATGATATATGCAGTATCTTTATCGGAAGCGAATTTCAGATCTCTTATTTGAGCTTCAACATAGTTGTAATCGACCGACTGATATATGGACAGCCGAATTTTGAAAAGATCCTGCTGAAATAAATAATCTTCGCTTTCCGGATCTGTTTCATATAATACCTTTGCCTCTTCCAGCACTCTATTCCTGTAGAGCTTATTTGTCTGATATCTTTGGTCCCATATGTAGTTGTCCAACTCCAATATAGTAATCAATGCTATTACTGAAAAAACACCTAACCAGATGAGAAACCTCTCTATAAAGATCTTCCCGAATCTCGGTTCGATAATAGATCCTTTTATACTCTTGCCTCTTCGAATGCCGTTGATCATGAGATTTTGTAACCTCCCCCGATTACAGTCTTGATCGCTCCTCCATAGCTTCCCAGGCTCTTTCTGAGCTTCTTGATCTGACTGTCAACAACACGGTCAGTGCCGTCAAATCCGACGCCCCACACCATGTCTAAAAGTCTGTTCCTATCGAGAACGATACCTTTGTTCTCCATTAAAACCTTGAGGAGGAAATATTCTTTGGGTGCAAGTTTAACCTCGTTTCCGCCGGCTTCAACGTCCATACGGAGCGGATATAATCTGATGTCACCGCACTCGATAACAACTTCTCTTGTCAGCTCTGCCTCCGTCCTGCTCAGAAGTGCCAGACACTTGGCATACAAGACCTTGGGCGAAAACGGTTTGACCATATATTCGTCAGCTCCGATCTCATAACCTTTAAGGATGTTGTCTTCATTTCCGAGTGCCGTCAGAAATACTATCGGACATCTGCTCTTGTTACGGAGTGCTTTGCATATTTCAAATCCGTTTGGTCCGGGAAGCATGATATCCAGTATCGCTATATCGAAATCTTTTTCGTCTATGAGTCTCATAGCACCGGTGCCGTCCGTTGCAGTGTAAACGTCAAAAGAACCCTTGTTCCTGAAATAACCGGCAACAAGCGCAAGCAGCTCTTCATTATCTTCAACGACTAAGATCCTGACCATCTGAATTCCCTCCTTGAGGAAATACTACATTACACATGTGACCGTTATATGACCAAAATCAGATTTCATCCGGTGAGATCAAAAAACTGACTGCATCAAAAGCCTGCATCCGGTTCATATCCCTTAGTCGTTTAATGCAGCACTTAAGCTGCTGGTCGTGCCTCTGGGCCCCCTTATCGCAAAGATCTTAAACTCGTCATTAAGTCTTTCAAAAGTAAACTCATCCGGCTCATACTGCTTTAAGAGCTTTATCTTCATGAGCGCCGTGATCGTAAGATTCTTGTCAGAATAATCGTAAGGAATGTCGGTCTCCAACACCCTGCATTTATAGAGGATAGCGGATATAGGCGCGCCGACATAGAGGAATACCGTGTCGCCGCGCAGGATGCCGCGCCCCTGCTTCCAGTCGATGGTATCGGATGCTTTAAAAGCTGCGATAACATCGTAGTACTTGGGGTTTGAAGGGATGATCCACTCTTTGGCTTCGCGCATGACAACTTTGGCTTTGCGCCTTCTCGGAGCCGTCGCTTCAAAACTTGCATCGATAAGATCGTATACATTCTTCTCCGGAACGTCGCCGTTAAGGCGCACCGTGATCCAGTGGCGCTTATTCATGTGATAGGCAGGAACTATGCCTTTCTGCTTGGTAAGAAGATCGTGGAATACGGGATCGTCGATCTTCAGGTTGATACAGGGGATCACTTCATCAGAATCAAGGCCGACCTTGCTTCCTCCGACATCCATAACGAGCGCGAACCATTTGCGGTTCTCCTTCTGTCTGAAGACCGCGCCGGTATTGTCCTCCCACGGGTATTCGGGCGACACCAGATATTTCTCATTGATGTAATCGAAAACTTTATTCTTCAGAGACTTGTTCTTCATTCTTCTCTCTGTCACTCCTGATTATCGAATAGACAGATGCATCGCAGACGCCCTGCATGTTGTGGCCTGCCTGACGGAGCGTGCCTTCGTACTTCATGCCGGCCTTCTGCATGACGCGTCCGGACTTCGGATTATTGACATCATGCGTTGCCATGAGACGGTTTATTCCGACAACATCAAAGAGATAATCTGCGACTGCCTTTAATGCTTCAGGCATATATTCATTTCCCCAGTATTCTCTGGACATGCAGTAGCCGATGAGGGCTTCATCTGTTATCTCACGGAGACTTACAACGGAGATGTTTCCTATGAGTTTTCCGCTCTCTTTTAAGATCATGGCCCAGTTGAAATAGTCTCCGTTCTCATACTGGGGGATCCATTCGTTGAGAACATATCTCGTAACTTCAACGCTCTCGTGCGGGGGCCAGGTCAGGAACCTGCAGACTTCAGGATCGTTGCACCAGCCGTTAAACATGGCATCAGCATCCTCAATAACAAACCGTCTTAAGACAAGCCTCTCGGTCTCCAATACTCTTGTGCCTGTTTTATTCATGTCATTTCTCTCCAAGCCACTGTATAAATGCCGTCTTGTCGTTGCTGTTGTAGCCTGCGTTCTTGTAGAAATTCAGCGTTTCCGGTCTTTTCGAGCCCGTAAGGAGCATCATCTTGTAACAGTTGTTGTCCATTGCGATCTTCTTTGCGTAATCGAGGCACTCTGTTGCATAACCCTTCTTGCGGTAATCCTTATGCGTTACAACATTCTCAACAAATGCATATGGTCTTACGCCTCTCGTGAGGTTCGGAATGATAACGCAGACGCAGGAGGATATGAGCCTGCCGTCCAGCTCTTTTACGATGATGTGGTGATTAGGATCATCCATTATCTGTTCCCATGTTTTGGCAAGATGTTCGTCATGCTCCGGAATGCCTTCTTCATGAAGGTTCAGATAGAGTTCGAGCAATGCATCCAGTTCATCTCTGCGGGCTTCGCGTACCATGGCAACAAGTCCTTTCGATATTTTAATTGAACTATAACACAATTATCTTTCAAGAAATGCCTTGAGATGAGGTAATTCCTGCAGAGCCTCTTTCCTTCCCATCTGATATGCTCTTTCAAGTTCTTCAGGATCTCTTTCCGTCCTGCCGATACCGATGGGCATGGGCGGTCTTATAACGAAGGCTGTGCCGTTTATCTCGCGCTGCTCGATATCTTCAACCTGCTTGTTATAGACCTCATGGCGCTTCATCATGCCTTCTGCGATCGCGGGATATTTCCTTAATGCGAGCTTCATCAGCGGTGTAGTCTTCTTCTTCACGTATCCTTTGGGCTGGGTGAGCACGATGACATTGCGGTCATAACCGATGCTCTCCATGAACTTATAAGGGATGGAATCGGCGATCCCGCCGTCGAGATAATAACTGCCTTCGATCTCAACAGGTGTGGACACGATGGGCATCGAAGCCGAAGCCTGCATCCACTTGAGGTCAAGCTCGCCGCCGTCAGTGCATTTGTGATAAAAGCACTGGCCGGTCCTGACGTCCGTCGCGCCGATATAAAACTCCATCGGATCGTTCTTGAATGTCTCGCGGTCGAAGATATCCAGCTCATCAGGCAGTTCACGGTAGCAGAAATCCGCGCCGTAAAGGTCACCTGTCTTAATGAGCGACCTGTAGCTGCAGTATCTGGGATCTTTGCAGAATCTCTTGTTATATCTGATCGGTCTTCCGATCTGTCTTGATTTGTAATTGCACCCGAAAACAGCGCCTGCCGAGATACCGCATGCACCTTCGAACCAAATGTCATTTTCCATGAGGACGTCTATTACGCCGCAGGTGAACATCCCGCGCATCGCGCCGCCTTCCAATACAAGTCCTGTCCTATTACCCACTTAAGTTTCCCCGCTTATGCTTTTATAAAATCGATCCGCTGAAGAGCCTTGCCGTTCGGGAGCGGATCTGATACGTTCAGTATTTTACTATAACCTATCCTCTCCATTGAAGTAATAAGTGCATTTTCCTCCATCTGGCAGTGAACCTCGTCGAGCCTGTCAAAGGCATGCAGATAAGGCGAATCGGATACCCACTGTGCCTCGTCGGTATTGATCTGGATGACACATGAGACATACTTGGGACCGATCTTCTTTATTGCATTCCCAAAAGCCTCATAACCGATATATTCGATCAGGAGATTTGCGATGACGAGGTCTGCGGAAGGAAGCTTTTCCGGCTCCTTGATCAGATCGATGCAAAGGCACTCCAAAATGCCTGCAAGATCCTTATAACGCTCTTCCACGGTCTTCAGATATCCTTCGTTGATATCGACACCGTAGACTTTTTCGAGCCTGACGGAACTGACATGTTCAAGACCGTTGCCGCCGGCAATTCCAAGCACCATCGCGGTCTTTACCGGATAGTCGGAAAACTGCTTCTTCATGATGGAGTTCATGGCCTGAAGCTGCTTAACGGAATCCAGGCTCATGTGATTCTCATAATCACTCAAAGATATCTCTTCCCACGGGTTGCTCATAAGTCTTCACGCCTTATTACGGACACGTGTGTAATGCCGTTTGCTTCGTCCGGATATTCCTTGCAAAAGTGCATGCCGATGGATTCAGCGGTCTTAAAAGAACCTTCGTTAGTGTATTTGCAGTAAGAATAGATCGCAGGATATTCCGTATTCTTAAAAGCCCAGTCGCGCACTGCGGCAGCGGCTTCCTTTGCATAGCCTTTGCGCTGCTGATCGCGTCTTATGTGATAGCCGATCTCAGGGAGCATCTCGCCTTCGATATTCTGCAGAGTAAGGCCGCAGTCACCGATCATCTCACCGGTCTCTTTAAGGCATACTGCCCAGAGGCCGAAGCCGTTATCCTTATAACGGTTCATGTTGCGCTCTATCCAGGATCTTACCCTCTCCTCATCGAATGTATAAGGATAGTGCTGCATGATCTCTTTATCCGCGAGGACCTTATACAAGGCATCGAAATCATCCATGCTCATCTCGCGTAAGAACAGTCTTTCAGTTTCCAAGATCTTCTTCATATATTCCAAAAACCTCCATTAAAGCCTTGCGGCAAATACTTCATATTCCGCTTTTAATGTTCCGTCTTTATCCGTAACTTCGATCTTAAGATCATCATTGAGTTTTCCTTTGATCTCCAGCGTCCAGCCGTCTTCAAGGATTATGTTCTCAGATGAATAATACATATGCTCGGTATCTATCATCCTGAACATATACGTTCCGTTATCGCCCGGCTTATCGATCCCGGCCTGACGGCTCTCACCTGCGGGCACTTTGCCGGCTGTTGCAGTTCCCCACAAAGTGGTCTTGCGGTTTGCCTCTGTATCGGGCAGGACCCAGATATTTGCTTCGTACACGTTATTTACTATCGTGATATTTCTGTCAGAGATCGTAGCCATGGACTCAGACTCCTTTGTCGTATTGCAGCTGCAAAAGAACACCAGTGAAACAAGACACAGTAATACCGGCAATATCCTTCTCATGCTTCATCCTCCTTTAAGATCGCCGCGCTCCAGGCTTCCTTAAGTCTTTCAAAGCTCCACGCTGCATTGGCAGGGCTCGTTGACGGCAGACACACGGCTTTGATCCCGGTATTCTGCTCGGTATATTTCTTGTAGTACTTCTCCGCGGTCTTACCGTTTACGAAGATCCTCTTTATCTTAGAGCTGCCGATTATACACAAAAGATCATTTGCTGTCACGTTCTCTATGCTCGAATCCGATGAACCGGTGATGTCACAAGACCCTATCACGTCCCACATGGCTATGTGGTGCTTTTTAAGAAATGCTTTTTTCGCAGGGATCGTGTCAGGAACTACATCACTGAACACCGAAGCTATCACTTTCCAGTAACGGTTCTGCGGATGGCCGTAGAAGAACATCTGCTCACGGGATTTCACCGAAGGAAAGCTGCCAAGGATAAGGATATCAGAATCCTTATCGTAAAAGGGCGGTATCGGATGAATAATGTGTTCCTTCATAAGATCGTTGTGTCATTCTTTAGTCATCAGGACCGCTGTCTCTATATGTGCCGCATTTGGAAAAAGATCGACCGGCGTTACTTCCTCTATCTTATATTCCCTGGTTATCATCTTAAGGTCTCTTGCAAGCGTCGCCGGATCACAAGAGATATAGCAGATCTTGGGTGACTTAAGCTCCATGATCTTCTTTACGACACCGATATCAAGGCCCTTTCTCGGAGGGTCAACGATAATGCAGTCCGGAGACGGTATCTTCCCGCTCTTAATAAGCTGCGTAAAATCAGCCTTCAGCACGTCCTTGCAGATGAATTCGCACTCGCCGGCTTCATTGTCATCCAGAGCTAATGAGCGGTTGATCTTTGCAGACGCTATGGCTTCAGGAACGACTTCGATACCGAGAAGCTTCTGGTCCTTCTGTTTTACAGCCAGTCCGAGCGTTCCGCAGCCGCAGTAAAGATCGTAGATCACGCCCGCGCCGCTGCATGCTTCAGATGCTTTATTTGCAAGCTTCTCGGCCTGCTCCGTATTTACCTGGAAGAACGATCCTGCCTTGATCCTGAATGTTCTGCCGCAGAAGATCTCGTCGTAGTTGTCGGCGCCTGAATAGACGGTCCTGACGCCTGTTCTCGTGCGTCTGGAAGCCTTGTTGGGGCTTATCCTGAACAGGAATCCGTTCAGCACATATCCGTTCTCTTCACATGTATTGCAGATGTTATCGAAAAGGTGCGTGGTCTCGAAATATCTCTCGGCATCTCTGATCGTCACCTCATGAGGGGCGTCTATCGAACTCACAAACTCCACGAGTACCTGCTTCGTCCTTTGCGAACCCCTTAATACCAGTCCGTCAAAAAGCCTTGTGGGCGCACGGTCAAAGCATTCGCATACGATGTCCTTTATCAGTCCGAAGATCTCATATTCAATGAGCTTTCCGTCGTAATCCCCAAGCTTATCCGACTTGGCGCAGAGAAGACCGGCCTTACCGTCTCTTATCGCGTACTGCATGTGATTTCTGTATCTGAAAGGATCGTCCGCGCCGATTATCGGCTTAAAGACTTCATCCAAAAGCTCCTCACCGAACCCTCCGATCCTTGTAAGGCAGTCTCTTACGCGGGTTTCCTTGAATCTTAACTGGGCCTCATAGGACAGGCAGGCAAAAGGAAGGCCGCCGCAGACTTCATCAGCCGGCCTGAAGGTGGATATCCTGTCAGGCGATTCTTGCAAAAGTTCAACTGCACTGCAGACGGCATACTTGGAGGTCTCATTTTCGAGCTCACAAAGGCAGACCTCGCCCGGGAACACCCCTGAAACGAAGCAGGTCTTACCTGAAGGCAAGGTTCCGATGCCCTGTCCTTCACTGCCTAAAGCCGTTATCTTTACCTCTGTAAGAGCCATCCGGAACCTCCCGACTTAGCCTTTGCCTCATATTAGTAATATAATTATATGCAAAATCGTAGTAAAATATGCTGAATTTTGTTTAAAGGAGACGTTTAAATTGCCGCAAAGCAGTGAAAACAAGAAACAAAGATCGACAAGACCCGTAGCGCCCGAGAACAGCGCTCTGGCTGACGAACTCAGAAGCCAGCTCAAGGGTAAGCCGACAAAGTGCGGATTCAACAGAAGCTGGTCTCACGAGATATTCAGCTTCGTGGGCGATATCGTAAAGATAGGCATAGTCTTCATCCTGTGCCTGTGCTTCACTTTCGGCGGATTCGGTGCCGGAATGCTCTTAGGCTACGCATCGACGACAAAGCCCCTTTCCATCGGCGACCTTACTTCAACGTCCGAAGCTTCGCAGACTTCTTTCGTTTATGACAGCGAGAATAAAGTCATCGCAAAGCTCACAGGTACTGAGAATGTCGACAGGATTTACGTCTCCTACAGTGATATCAAAGATACTTACTTAGACGACGCGATCATTGCTACCGAGGATGAGCGTTTCCGTGAACACAACGGTATCGATATCAAGCGTATCGGTTCAGCGCTCATTTCAGCAGTCGTAAACGGCGGTTCGGCTACTCACGGCGGTTCCACGATCACTCAGCAGACGGTCAAGCTCATAAGCGGTCAGGACGAGCACTCCACATCCCGTAAGGTACAGGAATGGTTCTCGGCTATGCAGCTCGAGCAGAACCTTACCAAGGACGAGATCTTAGAGCTCTATATCAACCTTGCGCCGATGGGCAATAACTACGTAGGCGTTCAGGCTGCGGCAATGAACTATTTCGACAAGGATGCATCCGAACTCACACTTCCCGAGTGCGCTCTCATCGCAGGCCTTCCTAAGAGCCCTTCTTTCTACAATCCTTTGAGAGAGACAGGCAGAAGAAATGCGCAGAGACGTATGAGAACGATCCTCGGCAAGATGTACGATCAGGAGATGATCACCAAGGAAGAATACGAGGAAGCTCTTAATACCGAGCTTAAATTCCGTCAGAGAAGTACTGACAGGACCTCTACGGTCAATTCCTATTTCTGCGAATATGCCATCTCTGAGGTTATCGGCGATCTTGCACAGGCAAGAGGCATCAAGCGTCAGTTCGCTTCAACGCTGGTCTACAACAGGGGTTACCACATCTACACAACACTCGAACCCAAGACACAGGCTGTCCTCGATGAGGCATTCACCAAGCAGGATCTTTTCCAGTCCAAGCCTGACAAGATAGCCGACTATCCGGAAAAGCCTAACGGCTCAATGGTCGTTATCAATAACAGCACCGGCGCGATCGCTGCTATGGCGGGCGGTTACGGTGAGAAGCTCCAGAACCTCACCCACAACAGAGCCACATCAACGCGCCGTAACCCCGGTTCTTCGATAAAGCCGCTGATCGCTTACGGTCCGGCATTTGAGATGGGCCTGATCGCTCCTGCAACGGTAAAGAAGGATGAGGTCAAGCATCTTGACCCTGCACATCCGAAGACTGCATGGCCGGTAAACTATACCCGTTCTTATCAGGGCGAGGTCACGATACGAAGTGCTCTTGTAAGTTCACTCAACACGATCGCCGCAGAGGTCTGGTCTGATGTCGGAGGCGACACCGCACTCTGGTATCTGAAACAGGTCGGTATCGACAGAACATCCGAAGGATCTTTCCCTTCACAGGCTGTAGGCGGTTTTACACACGGTATGACAACTCTCGAAATGGCAGCTGCTTATCACACATTTGCTACGGGCGGCACCTACATCGAGCCTTATGCATATACACAGGTCCTTGATTCTGACGGCAACGTCGTCATCAAGTCAGATCCTATCAGCTACCGCGTTTATTCTGCTGAGACGTGCTTCTTTATCGGCGATATCCTTAAGGGCGTCGTTACCACAGGTACTCCTTCCAACTACGGCGGACAGCTTAAGGGTAAGGACGGCAAGGCTATCGATACGGCAGGCAAGACAGGTACGACATCCGACGATATCGATAAGTGGTTCTGCGGCTTTACTCCGTACTATACCGCCGCGACATGGTACGGATACGATAACAGATTAAGACAGACCAAGATCCCGTCATACGACTATGCGGGCGCCGTAAGGATCTGGATGTACGTAATGAAGAAGATCCACGCGGATCTTCCGGGCGCAAGCTTCAGCAAGCCGAAGACTATCGTAAAGATGTCCGTATGTTCATCAGGATACTATCCTACCGATGCCTGCAAGAACTCGAAAGCAAAGATCTACACGGATTACTTCGTAGCTGACAGTTCCCTCTGTCCTAAGGAAAGCAACCCGTGCCCGGTCCATATCGCTACACCGACACCAACACTCCCTCCTCCGCCGCCGGGTGGAGATCAGGGCAACGGCGGCCAGGGTCAGGGGCAGGGCCAAGGCCAGGGTCAGAACGGATAATTTATTGCAGGAAAGCCTAATATTCCTTGCAATTTAAGGAACAAGAGTTTATTCTTGTCTAGTTTGAAATAAAAAGAACAGGAGATCCTACTTTGAGCAAATATTCCGGATCAAGAAATCCCGTTAACTTTGCAAAAAGAATTGTCGTTAAAGTCGGCACTTCGACACTTACATACGACAACGGCAAAATGAACCTGGGCAATATTGACAGGCTCTGCCGTTCCATCTCCGACCTCATGAACAGAGGCAAGGAAGTTCTTCTCGTAAGCTCCGGCGCCATCGGCGTAGGCATCGGCTATCTGGATCTCAAAGAGCGCCCCACCACAACACGTGAGAAGCAGGCGATCGCTTCCGTAGGCCAGTGCGAGCTCATGAACGCATATGCCAGGAGTTTCTCCGAATATTCCTACCGCTGCGGCCAGATCCTTCTTACAAAGGACGGCATCACAGACAAACTTACAAGAGCTAACGTTACTAACACCATCGAGACATTGCTCGAGATGAGGATAATCCCGGTAATCAACGAGAACGACTCCGTATCAACAACGGAGATCATGCACAACGGCACATTCGGCGACAATGACACACTCTCTGCTGACGTTGCAGTCCTTGCAAACGCCGATCTGCTCGTTATCCTCTCCGACGTTGACGGCCTTTACGATGCTAATCCCCGTGAGAATCCCAACGCCGAGCGTATCTCCTATGTCGAAAAGGTCACACCCGAGATGCTCGACTTCACGGCAGGCAAGGGTTCATGGCTCGGCACAGGCGGCATGGCAACCAAGATCACTGCCATGAGCAAGGTTACCGAGAACGGCATCATGGGTGTTATCGCTGACGGCTCCGCTGTCCAGACATTAGAGAAGATCGTCGACCAGGATGACGTCGGAACCTTCTTCGCAGCACAGTAAAAGCAGTAAAAAACTTGTTTTAACAATGTTAAACCCGTCAACAGACGGGTTTTTTAATGTCTCTATATTCTTGTAATCAGCCTTCGTAAGTCCAGCCGTTATCTCCGTGATAGATCATGAGCCTGGTCATTCCGCCGTCGATGCAGATGTTCTCGCCGGTAATAAATCCGGCTTTGTCAGAGCACAGGTACATGACCATCGAAGCTATGTCTTCAGGCTTGCCGACGCGCCCTGCCGGCTGCTGGACTGCATCCGGACCTTTGATGTCAGATCCGGTCGTATCTATCCATCCGGGCGAGATGCTGTTGACCCTTGCCTTGCCTGAAAGGCTTACGGCCATTGCATGGGTAAGTGCGCTGATGCCGCCCTTTGCCGCCGTATAACTCTCTGTCTGAGGCTGGCTCATTCGGTCTCTGGAAGATGCGATATTAACGATAGAAGCGCCATCCGATAAGTATGGCATGAAGAGCTTTGTAAGATAAAATGGCGCCGTAACGCCAACTTTAAGGGCATATTCGAACTCTTCATAAGAGCATTCGTCTATGCCTTTCATGATCGGGAGAGCATTATTCACCAGGTAGTCGACATGTCCCTCCTGCTCTATGACGGAGCTTGCGAACTTCTCGAGCGTCTCTTTATCACTGATATCTCCCGTAAACCAGTCGCCCGGCAGGATATCGATTATGTAGACCTTTACGCCTTCTGCTCTGAAGGCACCGGCTATGGCTTTTCCTATCCCTTTCGCGCCGCCTGTTACGACTGCGACCTTTTGTGCTCCAGACATAAGGCCCTCCCTCTTGTAATTCATAGGATAACAATAGGATAAGGCTTTTCGAGGCAGAAATAAACATGGGCTGCGAATCTCAGTTGCCTCGGTGCCGTGGGGGGGACTGAATACGCGGTTGTCTCCGCGCCGGGGCCGCCTGAATCCTCAATTAAGGATTTGTTGCCTTCTAAGCGGACACAAAGAGCAACATTTAGAGCAACATTACCGATGTTGCCTTATTTGTTGCCTTCTGGGCGGACAGAAGAAGCAACATTTGAAGCAACAATTCTTAACTGACGGAAAAAGAACAATAAACAGGCCCAAGGAATCGAAAAAACCACCGTACAAAAAACAAGGGCCGCCTCTTAGAGACAGCCCCCGGTTAAAATCCAAATTGATGCAAAGCCTTTACGCGCTTGCCTTAACAGTATTCCAGATCTCTGTGTACTTCTCTTCGAGAGCATCGGATGTGAAGTAAACTTCCAGTGTGCTGAATACTGCTTCATCGGGATAGTAGTAGATGTTGCCGGATACTTCGGGATCGAGCATAGCCTTTGCAGCGGTGTTCGGTGTGGAATAGCCGACGAATTCGCAGTTCTCAAGAGCGATCTCGGGATCGTACATGAAGTTGATGAAGTCCATGGCGCCGTCGTAGTTCTTGCAGTTTGTAGGAACGCACATCATGTCTACTGACCAGTTGGAGCCTTCAGGAAGGACGAACTGGAGGTCGATGTCTGTCTTGCCGAGTTCTTCCAGTCTGTCGAGCATGACGATGTGGTCACCGGACCATGCGATGGATGCGGCAAGCTCACCGGATGCCATCTTGTCCTTGAGGTTGTCTACGCCGTATGCGGGACGGAGTGCGCTCTTCTGCTTGATGAGGAGATCAAGGGCTTCCTTGAGCTGTGCTTCGTCCATGGAGTTGATGGAATAACCGAGATAGTTAAGAGCCGTGCCGATGGACTCACGCATTGAATCGTACATGCCGATGCTGTTGCCGCTCTCGGTATTGAAAAGAACATCCCAGATCACCTTAGGATCTGTCGTATCTTCGGGAAGAGAGATCTTGTTGGCATCATAGACCAGACCTACTGTGCAGTACAGGTAAGGAACTGCATAGTCCAGTACCTGGCTTGAGACCTCAGCGTTGTCTGTGTAAGTAACCGAACGGAACATGGGGTCCATGTACTGCTGGACGGCAGGGAGCTTTGTCCAGTCGAGGGGCTGGATCCAGTCTTCCTCGATAAGACGGCATACCATGTACTCTGAAGGGATGATGACATCGTAACCGTTTGAGAGGTTGGGATACATCGTCTCGTTGGTCTCGAAAGTCCTGTAGACTACTTCGTACTGAGGGAATTTAGCCTCGAACTTGGCGATGGTGTCATCTGCAATATATTCACCCCAGTTGTAGATGACGAGCTGCTGCTTCTTGGCGCAACCGCATGACAGGATCATGGAACCGGCCATTACCAGCGCTGTTAATGAAGCAATTACTTTCCTTACGTTCTTGTTCATTTCTTTACTCTCCTTTTATATGCTCATTTGCTTGTTTGCTTATTGTCTTAAGGCTTCATGCCTTCTTTGCGTTCTTGCCGTTCTTCTTGAACGATGACAGGTTCGAAAGGACCATGAGAATGAGGACCGCGCCGAACATCAGTGTCGTAAGCGCGTTCATCTTCGGGTTGACGCCGAGCTTTGCCATTGAATAGATCATCATAGGCAGAGTCTGGATCGAGCTGTCCACGTTAAAGTTGCTGATGAGGTAGTCATCGATCGAAAGCGTGAATGTGAGAAGAGCCGAAGACAGGATACCCGGCATGATCTCAGGGATTATTACGAGCCTTAATGTCTGGAACCTTGTGGCACCCAGGTCCATCGCCGCCTCGGTAAGGCTCTTGTCGAGCTGCCTTATCTTGGGGCTTATCGATAAGATCGCGAAAGGAACGCAGAGTGCGATGTGCGACATGATCAGTGTAAACTCACTCTTCTGTACGCCCAGGAACGAGAACAGGAGCATGAACGAGATACCCGTAACGAGGTCAGGCATTACGTTCGGAACGTATGTCATAGTCATGGCAAGGTTCTGGATCTTCTTATTCAGATATGCAAGTCCGAGTGAGCTCAAGACACCGAAAGCAGTCGATGCAACTGCTGCGATGGATGCGACCTTGAGTGTCTCGATAAGTGACTCCAATATTCCGGTTCCGTCAGAACCTTTAAAGAGGCTCTGATAGTTCTTTAATGTAAATCCGCCCCAGATAAACGACTTCGGCAGTGCGTTAAATGAGTAGATGATAAGTACTGCGATCGGCAGATAGATGAAGACCAGAAGGAGCGCCAGGTAAACGTTGGGAACAAGCTTTTTAACAAATCTCATAACGCCATACCTCCGCTTCCGGCTTCCTTATCCTGACCTCTTAAGATTCCCATCGTGATGAGAACGAAGATGAGCAGGAGCAGTGACAGAACGTTGCCCGCCTGATTGTAGGTCGTACTCTCGTTCAGGATGAAGTTCTGAACGGTGTTGCCGATCGTTGTTTTCGAGCCCTCGTTAAGGATATCGGGGATCATGTAGAACGTCAGTGACGGCATGAATACCATCTGGATGCCGGAGATAACGCCCGGCAGTGACAGAGGGAAGATAACCTTAAGGAATGTCTGTATCTTCGTAGCGCCAAGGTCATATGCTGCCTCCGACAGGCTGTCGTCGAGCTTGACCAGTACCGAATACAAAGGAAGGATCATGAACGGCAGGAAGTCGTTCGTCATGACGAGCTTTGTTATGATGTCAGCCAGGACCTCGTTCTTGAGGAACAAAACGGGCGCGTCGATCATGCCCCACTGCTGCATCAATGTGTTGAGAACGCCTGTCTCGCTGAAGAATGCACGCCATGCGTATGTTCTGAGCATCGTGTTCATCCACATCGGAAGAACGAAGAGCATCAGGAGCCTTGAGCCGCTCTGGCGCTTAAGCTTGGATCTTCTTGCAAGGACATAGCTTGCAGGATAACCGAGGATGAGGCATCCGATCGTTGTCCAGAGAGCATAATCCAATGATCTTAAGAAGATCGAGAAGTACTCCTGCAAAGTAACGTCAGCGCCGTAGAATCTTGTTGTTACCGTCTTGTTCTGGAACAGGACAGCAAAGCCTGCCGTCGTGAACTCATATCCGCCGCCGGCTGCCTTCTTGAAGAAAGCGCGGAAGAGGATGAGGAGCAAAGGCAGGATGGTAAAGATCACGATCCATACGAGATAAGGATATGCGAAGATCTTGTAATTCATCTTAAGGTTCAGAGCGCCGTAAAGGCATGCGGCAACGCCGACGCCCAGTACGATCACCATGAGGTTCCCCGCAAAGGACTGTGCTACATAGAGCCTTTGCGGTGTGAGGTTATTCTCTGTGATCATCTGCTCTGAGACCATCTTGGACAATGTGATGACATGTGCAACGCCGCGTCCGACGAAGAGAACGAGAACGCTTAAATATCCGATCTTCCTCTTCTTGCTGGAGTTGTAATAGAAAGGATAAGAGAGTGCGAGCGTGAGCGCTGCAACTGCAAGGACGATCGTAATAACGAATGCCCATGCCGCGAACTGCTGGAAATTCAGGTTAACGGAGCCTGATCTGATCCTGGTAAAGACTCTCGGATTCAAGAGCAGTGAGAACAGTGAGTATGTACGGAAAGGCACATACTGAACAAACAGCTCGAACATCGGTATGAAGATACTGACGAACGAGTAAAGTGCCGCGAAGATCATGACGAACGCATGAACCGGCATCAGCTTTATCCTGGCTTTGAGTTCAGTCATTATTCTGCTGTCTCAACCTCCGCTTTCTCCTCATCTTCTTCAGAAGGCTTAACGTCAGCTTCTTCAACGACGTTCTCGCCTATGCTGTTAGCCTTTGCTTCTTTTGCCTCAGCACTCTCCTCGGCATCGGGATGCTTTATTCCGAAGCTGCCGAAATCCGGCGAGAGCTCAGATCTTCTCATTATCTGGATATCGTCAGGGTCAACATAAAGGCCGACGCGGCTTCCTACCTTAAAAGGATCGACATTCTGTACGAGCCACTCGATTCCGTCATCGGACTTTACGATCATCTCGTAGTGAACGCCCTTGAAGATAAGAGATATAACTTCGCCGTTGATCCTGCCTTCTGCTTCTTCTGCAACATAGAAGTCTTCAGGTCTTATTACGACGTCAACGAGGTTTGCGATGCCTTCGGTAAATTCAGGGAACAACGGGTCAACGCAGGCAAATGTGATGCCGCTCGAGAGCGTGACTTCATTGTCCTTCTTCATTGTTCCCGCTACGATATTGGACTCGCCGATAAAGTCAGCGACATAAGCGTTCTTGGGTTCGTTATAGATATCTATCGGTGTGCCGATCTGCTGGATGATGCCGTCCTTCATTACGATGATCGTGTCAGACATCGTGAGTGCCTCTTCCTGGTCGTGCGTAACGTAGACGAAGGTGATGCCTAATTCCCTCTGCATCTCCTTAAGCTCGATCTGCATCTCTTTTCTCATCTTGAGATCGAGCGCGCCCAAAGGCTCGTCGAGAAGAAGGATCCTGGGACGGTTTACGATGGCTCTTGCGATCGCGACTCTCTGCATCTGGCCGCCTGAGAGCTGGTCAATGTATCTGTCGCCGTAATCGGCAAGACCTACAGTAGCAAGGGCTTTATTAACTCTTTCCTTGATCTCCTGCTTGTTTACCTTCTTGATCTTAAGTCCGAATGCCACGTTGTCGAAAACATCGAGGTGCGGGAACAGCGCATATCTCTGGAAGACCGTATTGATGTTGCGCTTGTTTGCAGGAACGCTCTTTAAGTCCTTGCCTTCGAAATTAACGATGCCGGAATCTGCAGTCTCAAAGCCTGCGATGATCCTGAGCGTCGTGGACTTGCCGCAGCCGGAAGGTCCCAGGAGCGTGATGAATTCGTTGTTTCTTATATAGAAAGTAATATTCTTAAGTACTTTGGTGCCGTCGAAGCTCTTGCAGAGGTCCTTGATCTCAATGATGTGCTCGCTGCCTGTGCTGTCTTCAAGAATCTGATTGTATGCCATTTTATTGTTCACCTCTTAAAAGTAATAAGTCGTATCTGTCAGAAACTCGGCGGAGCGGAGATCCATATGGCCTTCGCCGGCTTGTTCGTGGTGTTCTCCAGATAGTGTGGCTTGTCGCAGGCGATGTAAAAGCTCTCGCCCTTCCTGGCCTGGTATTTCTCATTATCTATAACTATGGTGATGACGCCTTCGGTCACGTAGCCGAACTCCTCACCCTCGTGAGGATTGTCGGGATATGTGGATCCGCCGGGTTCGATGGTAACAAGGATCGGCTCCATCTCATTCTTCTGCGCATTGGGAATGAGCCAGCAGATCTCATTTTTGAGATCCGTGTCCTTCTTAACGGAGTAATCGTCCTTGCCGTAGACTACCCTCTTATTCGACTCTTCCTTGAAGAAGTGCGCGAAATCAGTGCCAAGGACATTTAAGATGTCCTCTAAAGTTGCCATTGACGGGGATGTCTTGTCACTTTCCAAAAGTGAAATGAAGCCTTTGGAAAGTTCGCATCTGTCGCCCAGTTCCTCCTGGGTCAGACCCTTTTTAAGTCTGAGGTTTTTTATCTTTGATCCGATTTCCATAATCTTGCCTGTCCTAAACTTTGGGTTTACTACTACTTAACCATGACGTGCGTGATTATACTATCTGCTAAACTCTGTGTAAAGTATTTCTAAACACAATTCCTCACTTTTATGCATTTTTTTCGAAACTGTCGGAAAATTTGTACACAGTGCTCGAAAATGTCCTCAAAAAAGAGTATTTCGCTATTCAAAGTGTCTTGAAAAATGAAATACGCCAAGTATAATAAATTTAGTAATGATAATTAACAAATTATTAACAAAAGCTTGACATTCGGGGGGCAAACGGGATGGCAAACATTTTGGGTAACGTTTTTAAGGGTAAAGACGGCGTTAACGGCGGCCTTGCAACACAGAGTGCCGGCGGTTCAGGCAGTGTAAGACCTGCTAATCCTAACGTTGTTAATCTCCAGACATCAGGACGTCCGGGCGGACACACCACTCATTCTGCGTCCAATTCCACAGCTGCACAGCTCGCAAGAGAGCGTGCTGAAGCTGCAAAGGCTCAGATCGAGATGCGTAAGGCTGCCGAGGCCGCACGTAAAGAAGAGCAGGAAGCAGATAAGAAGGATATCACTCCTGTCGGATTGAAGCCGCCGATCAAGCGTCCGAAGTCCGCATCTGTTAACCACGCTCAGTATGTTGCAGAGCAGCTTGAGGAAGAAGAGAAGGCTACATCTGAGGGCAAGCCCATTGAGCGTCAGCCTCTTCCGGGCAGAAGTCCCGCCCAGTCCGCACTGGCTCTCGCACAGTCTGTTGCATTAAGAGCACAGAATGAAGAGCGCAGGGCAAGTTCAAAGGCCAAGGCAGCAGCTGCCAAGGTCGTTGAAGCAAGAAGCGCCGTAACGGCAGCAGAGGAAGCTCTTGTTGCTGCAAAGAAGCAGGAAGAGAAGTCCATCAGCAACGAAGCAATCGCTAAGGAAGCTACACTCGAAGCAGTTAAGCGCGCTGAAGAAGCACGTGCAGCTGCAAATAAGGCAGAAGAACTCGCCAAGATCGCAATCGCAAAGGCTGAAGAGGAAGAGAAGGCAGCAGCTGCCCTTACCGCTGAAGAAGCCAAGCTCACAGAGCGCAGAAAGACTGACGAGAAGGCAAGGATCGAAGCAGAGAAGGTCGAGCAGGATTCCAAGGCTGCAGTTATCACTGCAACACAGGAAGAGGAAGCAGCTTCGAAGGAATACGAAGCAGCTAAGCTCGCACTCGAGAAGGCTCAGAACGATCTCGACGCAGCTAACCAGATGAAGGCTGAAGAAGATGCACGCGCTGCAGCCGAGAAGGCAGAGAAGGAAGCACGCCTTGCTGCTGAGAAGGCAATCGAAGAAGCAAGGATCGCAGCTCAGAAGGCTGAAGAAGCAAGACAGGCAGCTCTCCTCGCAGAGCAGAAGGCTAAGGCCGCTGCAGCTAAGGCTGAGGAAGAAGCAAGGATCGCTGCTGCAAAGGCAGAAGAGATTGCCAAGCTCAGAGCAAAGACTCTTTCAATTGCCGATGCTCCCAAGGCTGATGCTCCTGCTGCACCCGTAACACCAGTTGCAACAGGCAGGCCCGGCTCTACAACACCTGCAAGACCTGCAACAAAGATCGCCGAGTAAACAAAAACACAAATTGAATTATTAAGGGCTGTCCATTACGGGCAGCCCTTAACAGTTATATTATATCCGGCCTTTAGCCTCTCTCGCTCAATACCTTCTGGACTCTGTCCTGGGCAATGGCGATTACCGATTCCAGATCCTTCTGGCCGAGGAAATACGCGGGCATCTCCTCAATGAGGATAAGGTTGATCGAAGCGTCGCAGGCATTGCTCCTGGAGCAGCTGGAGATGATCTTTTCCAAACCGTCGATATGCTCCTTGGAGAAAGTGATCACGGAATTGGGATTCTTCTGAATGTCACTTTCGGAATAAATATGATTTCTGCCATCCTTGTTATAGAAATCAACGGCGATCTGAGCGACCTTCCTGAATGCTGTGCGGCTTAATACAAACTCATCATTAAGAGCGAGCGATTCCTGGATCTCCTCTGACAAAAGGAGCTTAACGAATTCGCCGCAGGCATCTGCGTTTACAGACTGGGCAGATATCGCAACGGAAACGTGAGGGGCAAACTGAGGTCCTCTGCCGTCTGTTGAAGGAATGCCTAAGATCGCAGAACCGCCCTTCAGACCGGTAATGCCATAGAAATAAGTTCCTATTCCGTAAACTGTCGTAAAGAACCCTTTCTCGTCTTCTGCAAAAGCTCTGTCACCCTTAAAGGCCATCACACCTACAGCACCACCGGGGGCAATATAAGGTCCGCCGTCTGCAGCAGGATCATTCCAGTTCCTGGCTCTCTCCTGAACGTTTTCCTTGACGTATTTTGCAAGTTCGGCAAACTCGGGACCTGAGAAATCCGCTTTGCCGTCAACGATGAATTTATCGCTCATGGCGTTAAAGAGTCTTGTGAAGTATACTGCCTGACCGGAAGTAATAAGATCCTTGCCGTTCAGTTCTTTAGATAAGAACTGCTTATATTCCTCTGTAGTAAAACCTACTCCGGAAGCGCCGGCATACTTGCTGTCAGTATGGATGCCCTGTATGCCGTAGCAAAGCGTAAGCTGATAGAGCTTTCCGTCGGTCTTGGAAGCTTCGACAATGTTGGTGAAGTACTTTTCGCTGTCGAGGTTTCCGATATATTTTGAAAGGTCAACAAGGTAGTTTGCATTGTTGAGCTGTTCGAAATTAGCTACATTCATCAGGATGTCAGGACCTTCACCGTTTATGAGGTCAATGGCAAGCTTGGTTCCGACCTTGGCATCACCGTTAAGAGAAGCTGTCTGCATCTCATCCTCATTGTTGATCTGGGCGTCGTAGTTGTAAGCCGAGTAGTCCGTATAGCGTCCGGATACCTCGATAAAATAATCACTGTTTGTTGTATTGAACTTATTGATGGCATCAGCGATCTTCTCGTTTACATATCCGTCAGGCACGTAGAGTTCCATTACCGTCTTGCCGGCATTAGGATTCTTGGATGCCTTTGTTAACTGCATAATGGTGAAATCATTAACGCTGGAATTGGTATATGCCTGTCCGTATCCTGTAGTTCCGCAAAGAAGGATACTGTCTTCAGTTATATCACCGACAACAAGGCTGCTCAGGACGCTTCTGTTCTCACCGCACCAGCTGTAGCTGAATATCTGTTCAGTCTTCCTGTTCTTTGTGTCGATCTTCGCAATGCCGACAGGTGATGAATAGTAGGCTGCTCCGTCTCTTCCGATTATGGAAGAGAAAAGGAAATCTGTATTGAGCCATTCATACTCTTTGGCATCTTTCTCGGTAAGGCTGCCGGTCTTAAGATCCAGTTCAAAAAAGCACCTGTCATTCTCAACGATCGCGGGTACCAGAGCCTTTCCGTCTTCAAGAGGGATTATGGCCGGAAGATCGTAAGTATTCTTTCCTGCTTTCCTGACTTCTGCAGAAACCGTGTTTCCGTCAGAGGAACTGATGGTCAGGGTATAGTATTGCTCAGCATCCCAGTTTTGTACGGCAGTGATCTTGTAATCACCGATCTTATAGTCCTTTCCGGGTGTGATATTCAGATCGAGCAGCTTAGACTCCACTTCTTTTCCTGTAGCAGGATCGATCGTAAGCTCTTTGTTGGTCGCCTGATCTTTAACGGAATCGTAGTCGGAGATCACAGCCTTGATCTTACCGTCAGAGTAAGAAAGTCCGTTCATATAACTGGATTTTCCGTAGTACTTGGTCAGATCAACGGATGATACGGACTTCATTGTAGCTCTGTCGACCACGGTCAGAATGGCTATCTCGACATCTTTGCTGGAGTAATTCGCCCAGTTGAAATCTGCCGGGAGCTCATAATTGCCCGATGAACGGACAACAACATATTTATCATCTGCTCCAATAAGATCGGAGTACAGATATTGTGCCTTTTTGCTCTTGTCATACTCAGGCATAAACTTTGCTGATGTGCACTCATACCAGGGTGAGTCATCAGTTATCTTCTGACCTCTGTGACTCGTTTCCTGCATGCCTAATCCGCCGCTCTCGCCGCTGCCGTTGTTGTTCTTCTTGTCACATGCGGAAGACGAAAAAACAATGGCGCACAAAAGAGCCACTGACATTACTTTCAGGGGTAACTTCTTCATTGCAAATCTCCTTTTCCCCAACACATTTTTAAACAGTTGAGATTTTAAGACCGCCAAAAATCGAAACAGCATCAATATATAGGCAAAACTTGGGTAAAGAGATTTCATATGTGTTTCTTATCAGAAAACATAAAAAAGGCTGCTCCTTTTCGAAGCAGCCTCTAAACTCTTTGTCTGTAAGAGATTATCCTCTCTCGCCTAAGACCTTCTGGGCTCTGTCCTGAGCGATCTTTACGACATTATCCAGTTCCTTCTGGCCTGAGAAATATGCCGGCATCTCTTCGATCAGGATAAGACCGATAGCTGCATCTGTCGAATTCATTCGTGAAATGCTCGAAATGATCTTCTCAAGTTCATCGATGTTCTTCTGAGAGAACTTCATCCTGTTTTTCACAGGATCACCGTTATTATCAAATCCGATATAGGAATCTCCTCCGGGACCGTTCATGTAATCAACGGCATCCTTGGCACCCTGTCTGAAAGCTGCTTTGCTCAACACGAAATTGCCGCCCTTGGCTAATTCCATCTGCACATCATCTGTCATGAGCATCTTAACGAACTCGCCGCAAGCGTCGATGTTCTTGGACTGTGAAGATATTGCAACAGAATTATAGGATTCGAGCAAAGGTCCGCGTCCGTCAGCAGAAGGGATTCCCAGTATCGCAGAAGCACCGTTAAACTGTGCAATCTGTATGAAATAATCGATAAATCTGTATGTTGTAGTATATGTAGCAATCTGGGGAGTCATGGAATCACCCTTAAAAGCAGATACTCCTACGGCATATGTAGCCGATGCATATTCGTCGTTATTGTACATCTCGTCCCAGGATCTGGCTTTCTCGGGAACATTGTTCTTTACAAACTCTGCAAGCTCTGCAAATTCAGGACCTGTAAAATCAGCCTTGCCGTCAACAAGGAATTTTTCGCTCATCGCCGTGAAAAGCATCGAAAAATATGCGGCCTGGCCATAATTGAGGACATCCTTGCCATTCAGCTGATCCTTAAGGAATTTCTCATATTCTTCAGTAGTAAATCCGATTCCGGACTTTCCTGCATATTCCGGTTTTGTCTGGATGCCGGTGATCATATAGCTGAGCGGAAACTGGTAAAGCTTGCCGTTGTTTCCTGCTGCTTCAACGATGTTCGTAAAATACTTGTCTGAATCAAGTGTTCCGACATATCTGTTCAGGTCAACAAGGTAATTGTCTGAATTAAGCTGGCCGTATGCGCTTGTGTTAAGAAGGATATCCGGGCCTTCACCGTTCAGGATATCCATGGCAAGTTCATTACTCATGGCAGAGTTATACTTCATGTTGGCTTTCTGCCATTCATCTTCGCTGTTAATGTCAGAATAATAATCGCCGTCAATGCCCTGATAACGGTCAGTAGGCTCTATGTAATATTTTCCGTTAGTTTCGTTGAATTTAATGATAGCTTCACCGACATTGATATCAACATTAGAATAAGGAGCATAGAGTTCCAGGATAGACTTGCCTGCGTGAGGATTTGTCTCTGCCCTGTTCAATGTGATGAGTATATACTCACTGACAACTCCCGGCATATAAGAAGACGTGCTCTTCTCGCCCCAAAGGGTTATTGAATCGTCAGAACATTCTATCAGCTGCAGATATCCTAAGTATGCTCTGTTTACGGAACACCAGTTGTATCTGAATACATCTTCCGTAGTCTTCTTTTCTATATTGAGCTTGGAAATACCTTCTGAAGTGGAATAATAGACCGTTCCGTCTTTTCCGATAAAGGTGTTGTATATGCTGTTGACATCAAGCCAGTCGTATTTCTTGGAATCGACTTTTGATGCAGTGTATGTATTCAGGTCGATCTCGAAATATACCGGATCCTTGTCAGCGGAAGCGGGAGCGATGAACTTGTTTTCGCCACTCTTGAAAATGAGCGGGACATCATATAAGTTCTGCTCATTATCCCTGAGTTCGATGTCTGTACTGCTGTCGCTGCCACCCTCGAATACGGATACTGTGCAATAACCTTTATCAGCCTCATCCCATTCCTGTGAGATCTTGACCGTGTAATCACCGAAATTAAATGTGTGATAGTAATAACGGTAATTCGAATCTTCATAGGGAACGTCTTTCTTTTCGACTACTTTTCCCGTCTGAGCATCAATGACATATTTCAATACCGACATTTTGCCCGAAGCATCATCATAAGTTACTGTGCGGAAATTGAATTTGCCGTCTGCATACTGAATTTCTTCCATTCCGCCGTTTTTGGGCAGATACTCGGACAGATCATACTTCTTCTCTGTTTTGCCTGTTGATTTATCGATGATCTCTACAAAATTGATCGAATAATCATTATAGCTGAAGGTGTTCCAGTCGATTTTGCCGGTAGGGATCTTATAGTAACCGTTTGTGTATACAACAAAGGACTTGTCATCTGAACCGATATACTGCTGACTTACATACTCAAGCGATTTCTTGGAATCTACTTCAGGCTTATAAGCTTTGACCATGCTGTCAAACCAGGGCGAATCAGCTTTTATTACCTCACCGCTCCTGCTCTTTTCTCTGGATTTCCCCTTCTTCTTGCCGCAGGCTGCCATTGGTAATACCATGGCCACGATCAGAGCACAGGCTACAGCCTTGATTGGTAGTTTTTTCATATACTTTCTCCTTATATCCATAATTCCGGATTATATACCATTGATTGTATGCCCTTAAGATATACAATCTGCATCAAATTTAAGGCAAATATAGGTTAAGCGGGTATCAAACACGTTACAGCCGATTGCGGGGGGGGATAATGACAGCATAATTATTTCCTCTCATCCAACACCTTCTGCGCCCTGTCCTGTGCGATCTTTATTACATCATCCAGGCTCTTCTGGCCGGTAAAATACGCCGGCATCTCCTCTATCAGGATGATGCTTACCGCCTGATCCTCCGAATGCATGCCGGAACAGCTGAGAATGATGTCCTCGAGATCATCTATATTTTTCTTTGAGAATATGTATCTTTTCTGCTGAGACGGTCCGTTGGGTATTGGAACATAAATACCGTCATAAAAAGGATCATTAAAGTGATCTGCGGCCGCCATGCCCGCCTTTCTTAAAGCCGCTTTGTTAAGGACATAATTCTCCTGCAGCGCGAGAGCTTCCTGCGTCTCGTCGGATAACAGGATCTTGATAAATTCAACCGAGGCCTCCACATTTTCTGACTGTGCGGATACGGCTGCCGAAATGTAAGACCGGAACATAGGGCCTCTGCCGTCAGAAGACGGGAGGCCAAGGATGCTCATATCACCCTTGATCTGTGCGAGCCGCGAGAAATAATCGATCATTCCGCGGTAACTTCCATATTGAGCAATCTCGCTGTTTATTCCGTAATCCTCATTGTCGTAGGAAAGCGCCTTTTCCCGAACATTATTCTTAACAAATTCCGCAAGTGCGGCAAATTCAGGCCCTGTAAAATCAGCCTTGCCTTCTTTTATGAACTTGTCTTTCATGGAATCGAATATAGCCGCAAAGTAATGCGCCTGGCCTGAATAGATTATGTCCTTGCCGTTGAGGACATCATACAAGAACTTCTCATACTCTTCCGTGGTAAAGCCCACGCCTGATGCTCCCGCATTGGCCCTGTCCGTACATATCCCTTCTATAAGGAAACATACAGGCATCTGGTACAGCTTCCCGTCTACTTTGGCTCCCTCCATTATGTTCGTGAAATACTTGTCAGGATCAAGGTCGTTGAAATACGGCGACAGGTCAGCAAGGTAACTGCTGTTGTTAAGCTGGCCCAGCATGCTCGAGTTCATGATGATATCAGGGCCTTCGCCGTTGATTATGTCCATGGCAAGGCGGGTGCTCATTTCCATGTTCTCATTAAGCTCGATATCCCGGACCTCATCATTAGAGTTGCCGGCGTATAATTCATTTCCCGCATCGGCTGTCCGGTATTTGTCAGTAATTTCTATAAAGCAGTCTTTGTTCGTCTCATTGAACTTCAGTACCGCATCATTGACCGTGTCGGTTATATTTCCGTCAGGAATATAGAGATCCAGAACAGTCTTGCCGGCATGGGGATTTTTCGCAGCCTTATTAAACTTAACGATATAAAAACCGCCTCTTTCACCGTCCAAACCATAATGGATCAATTTCTGATGCCGGCCCGTGAGGATATAGGTATCCCCGCTTATGTCAGCCGGATAGAGGTCTTCCAATAATGTCCGGTTAACGCTGCAATAACTGAAATCAATGACCTGCTCTGCGGTCTTCTTATCAAGATCGAGCCTGAAAAGACCCAGGGATGTAGTGTAATAAGTCTCTCCGTTAATGCTGTTAGCTTTCTTCAAGCCATCAGCATCTATCCATTCATAATCCTTGGGATCAAGTGCCTTGGAATTACCGTTTTCCAGATCGATCTCGAAAAAACTTACGCCTGCATACGAACCTGCAACAACAAGTGCCTTATTATCTCCGGACGGTATGACCGCATTTACTCCATAAAACTCCTTGCCGGTCTCTTTAAGTTCGATCCTCTTAGCATTGCCGTCAGGAGAATAAACCGCCAGCGCAATGCAAGGGTCTTCGTATATAACATCATAATTAACTATATAATCACCGAGCCCGAATGATCTTTGCGCAACATTTAATACTTTCCCGGAATAATCTGTTGAATCCTTTATCTTCCCGGTACTGATATCAACATCCTTATGTATGAAACTGCTCTTCCCGTTGGACTGATCAATGGAATCAATATGAAGCGTGACTATGCCGTCCTTATATGAAGACCTTAAGATACGGTCTGCAGAGGTGAACTCTTCACTAAGATCGATCGTCTTTACGGTCAGTCCTGTTTCTTTGTCGATAACGGCTACATATGCGAACGAATCATCGTCATAGTCTTGGAGCGTTAAATTATCGCCGGCACGGTAATAACTGCCGCTGGACACAACGATGAGGCTTTTGTCATCAGAACCTGCCAGATGCGAATCGTCGTGAAAGAAACTGCGGCTGGTATCTATCCCGAGCTCGGCTTTAACGATACCCGTGTCATACCATGGTGTGTCAGCCTTGATCTTTCTTGTTTTCCCGGATCTGCTGCAGGACATGACCGATGCAGCCAATAAAAATATCAGCACAGCTGATACTGTTCTTATAATTGTCTTTTTCATTCCTTTTCCCCTGTGCTTATAAGCACCTGACCGTTTCCGTAATCCCCAGAAGTTTATTATACACGTATTAGGGGAGATTTCATCAAAAAAAGACTGCCACACTCTGCAGCAGCCTTCCTATTTGTTATTTTCTCTCGTCCAATACCTTCTGAACCCTGTCCTGAACGATCTTTACTACATCATCCAGACTCTTCTGGCCGGTAAAATAAGCCGGCATCTCCTCGATCAGGATGAGATTAATGGCCTGATCCTCCGTATGCATGCCGGAGCAGCTGAGGATAATGGATTCCAGCGTCTCGATGTTCTTCTCTGAGAACTTGATCCTGTTCGCAAGAGGTTCTCCCGTCATTTTGTTATATCCGAACATCATATCCCCTTCAGGACCGTTGTAAAATTCCACTGCAGCTTTTCCGCCCTTACGCAAAGCCTCACGGTTAAGAACGAAGTGCTCCTCCATAGCGAGATTTTCCTGGATCTCGTCTGATAATATGATCTTTATGAATTCGATGCATGCATCCACGTCAGATGCCTGGGCCGATACGCCTACTGAAGTATAAGCCTCGATCAGAGGGCCTCTGCCGTCTGAAGACGGAATGCCCAGAAGTGTAATGTCTCCTTTAATATCGTCAAGTTCATAGAAATATCCGCTCATTGCGTAACAGCTTGTAAATGATGCGACATTATTCATTACAGGGCTTTCTTCGCTGCTCCATGAGGGCGCTTTTTCCGGAACATTATCTTTTACATAGTCAGCAAGGACTTTAAAATCATTACCGGAAAAATCCGCTTTGCCTTCTGTTATGAATTTATCGCTCATGCAGCTGAACAGCTTTGCAAAATAATGCGCCTGCCCTGACGTGATCAGTTCTTTGCCGTTAAGCACACTGCTTATAAACTTACTGTACTCTTCAGTCGTAAATCCGATACCGGATTTGCCTGCATACTTCTTATCCGTGAAAATGCCCTCAACGGTATAGCATATGGGCATCTGAAAGAGTTTGCCGTTCTTTTTCGATGATTCCAGAAGATTCGTGAAATACTTCTCTTTATCAAGATCATTGAAGTAAGGTGACAGATCAACAAGATAACTGTCATCGTTAAGCTGGCCAAAAGGACTTGTATTCATAAGGATATCCGGACCTTCGCCGTTCATGATGTCCATTGCGAGCTGATTGCTCATCTTAGCGCTCAGACCCAGAGTGATGTTCTCATACTCATCTTCGCTGTCCACATTACGGAAGTCGGCAGTATTATAATCTGAAGTGTACTTGTTCGTTACTTCAATGAAATAGCTTCCGTTTGTCTCATTGAACTTCAGTATTGCTTCATTTATGTTCTCATCCACTTCTCCGTACGGAGCATAGAGATCCAATATGGTCTTTCCGGCATGGGGGTTCTTTGCTGCCTTGGAAAGCTTAACAATATAGAATTCCGCAGCGTGCTTGTTAGCATCGTATCTGGGCCCGTAATTCTTCTGTCCGCAGAGGACATAGGTGCCGTCCTTGCATTCGGTTACTTCAAGAGAAGAAAGAAGTGTCCTGTTCAGCCCGCAGCGGCCGTAATCAAGTACCATCTCCGTGGCCTTCTTTGCCATGTCGATCTTATAGAGTCCTAAAGCCGTCGAGTAATAGACCTCTCCGTCTATGCACTTCGAATTATATAAGTCATCCGGATTGAGCCATTCGTATTCAGAAGCTTCGGCAGCCCTGGTCTTGGCATTCTTAAGGTCTAATTCGTATAACTTGCTGCCCGTGTTCGTCATAGCTGTGATCAGGGCCGTTGTCTCATTCAAAGGCAGTATAAGCGGAACATCATAGATATCTGCTCCATGCTCTTTAAGCTCGGCTTTCTTCATGTCACCGTCCGCTGAATAGATTGCCAGAACAAATGATGACCCTGAGTCGTCCCAGATGTTTATGGTATCCACCTTATAGTCACCGGCCTTAAAGGTTTTTTGAACCGGTGTTCCTTCATCGTTTGAAAAGCTTCTTGTATCCGTTATCTTCCCGCTTGCGATATCCAGGTCTTTCTCAAAAGTCTTGGCCGTATAAGTGGACATATCATAACCGCTGACCTTGAGCGTCAGTTTCCCGTCTTTAAGTTCCGCGCCTGTAATGTCGTCCATGGCGGAGATCTCGCCGTTTAAGTTGATCGTCCTGACTGTCGTGTTGTTCTTCCTGTCTACCAGCGATACGGCCGCAATGACATAGGGATTGGCTTCCTCAGCCGTAGTAACGGTATCAGGCATTCTGTATCTGCCCTTGGTTACGACCACCATGTTCTCGTCGTCAGTGCCGGCGATCCATGAGTAGCTTTGATCAACATTCTTATTTGTATCAATTCCCAGAGTGATCTTATAAAGGTTGGAATCATACCAGTCCGAATCCGCCCTTATCTTCCGGCCTTTTCCTTTGCCTTTCACGTTGCACGCCGCGAAAGAAGCGGCCATGCCAAAAACCAGCACCGCCGATACAGCCTTTAACAATGCTTTTTTCATTACTATTCCCCCTTGATTTTCTTAAGCATCTCAATGGTATCGGAATCCTGATTAAGTTGTTATAACCAAACTTCTTAAGGTTTTATTAATTTCCGGGAATTGCGAAAAAGCTGCCTGGCCGGTATTTCCGGGCAAAAAAAAGAGTCCGTACTTTGCAGTACGGACCCTTGTTAAGCTTTAGTTCAGTTAATTACCGAATTACTCGATGATTGTAGAAACTGTACCAGCGCCTACTGTGTGACCACCCTCACGGATAGCGAA
>JAEFBA010000018.1 GCA_016292145.1 Saccharofermentans sp. | reverse complement strand
TTTATTACACACAATTCTTCTGACGAATCCTATCTCGTGCCTACATCAGGTGCGGAGTTCTCGGGAATCGTAAAAGGAAATAAGACGCTTGGCACGATCGTCGAACTGCTCAAGGAAGAGACAACAAGAGATCAGGTCGTAGCAGCAATGAAAGAACGTTTTGAGGCACCTGAGGGAGCGATCGAGAGAGACGTGGACCGCGTTATCTCCGAACTTCAAAAGATAGGCGCACTCGAATGAGAGAATTGGTATACTAATTAAAACAAAACAAGCGGGACTGTCTTAGGGCAGTCTCCGTTTTTTATGAGGGAACATGATCACAGGACGCTATGAGTTTGCAGGCAAGGCCGTTGAAGTGAATTCTCTTTATGAGAAGGTTCACGAATATTGCGCTGACTACAAAACTGTTGCTCCTGCTGATTTTGAAGTTGTGATCTCCGATGATGATATCGAATATGAGAGGGAGCACGCCGAGCGCAAAGGATATGCCGACGGGTATTTGGAAGAACTCGCTGTTTACCGCAAGATATCTGAGAAGATGCCCTTTTACGATACGATCCTTTTCCATGGCTCTGTAGTTGCAGTTGACGGCGCCGCATATATGTTTATGGCCGCTTCCGGCACGGGCAAATCAACGCACGCAGCGTTGTGGCGTGAATACTTCGGTGACCGCGCAGTAATGGTAAATGACGATAAACCTTTGCTTCACATAGGCGATGTTGTAACTGCTTTCGGCACGCCTTACGATGGCAAGCACAGGCTCTCGAATAAGATCGCAGTGCCTTTGAAGGCGATATGCATTCTGACGCGCGCCGATACGAATTCAATAGTGCCGGTAACGAAGTCAGAAGCGTACCCGATGCTTATTCAGCAGGCATACCGCCCGAATGATGTTTTCGCGCTCCGGAAAACAATGACACTTGTTGATAGATTGGCAGGCTCGGTCGGGCTCTTTAAGCTTGGCTGCAACATGGAGATAGAGGCCGCGAGAGTTGCTTATGAAGGAATGAATCAGGCATGATCAGTTTCGAAGAAGAACTCGAAAAAAGCGGCAAGCTGGTCTATACGACAGTTGGCGTCAGCATGAGGCCCCTGATCAGGCAGGACAGGGATATCTCGATCATCGAGAAGCCCAAGGCGCGTCTCAAGAAATATGACGTGGCCCTGTATAAGCGCCCCAACGGACAGTATGTTCTGCACCGCGTGGTCAAGGTATGTGACGACGGCTATGTGATCCTTGGCGACAACTGCCTGCGCAAGGAATACGGGATCAAAGAAGAGCAGATAATCGGCGTTCTCACTTCGCTTGTAAGAAAGGGCAAGGAGGTCGATTTTAACAGCTTCGGATACAGGTTATATTCGAGGTTCTGGTATGCCGTATATCCCGTTCGTGTTATATTTATGAGAGCAAGAAGCTTATTGGGAAGGCTTTACAGAAAATGCAGAAGAGCGCGGTAAAGTGGCTTTATAAAGTCCCGGGCAGAAAGAAGATTTACATCGTCCTGCTCACCATCGTTCAGTGCCTTAACGGTGCGAGCGGTGTGCTTTATGCGCTTTTCTTAAGAGGCATCGTCGACAGCGCTGTCGGCCGCGATAAGGACGGGTTCATTTATAATGCGGCCTGTATCATCGCACTCGTGCTCATTCAGCTGACTCTTAATTCAGTTACGCGCTGGCTTTCAGAACTGTCGCGCTCTACGTTCGAGAACCTTTTTAAAGAGCGTCTGATGCACAACATCCTTCGAAAAGATTTCGGACGCGTAAGCGCAGTCCATTCCGGTGAGTGGCTCAACAGGCTTACCAACGACACGACTCTTATCGCAAACAATTACACCGATATAATCCCGGGCTTTGCCGGCATGGCCGTAAAGATGATCTCCGCGCTTGTCATGATCACGGTCCTTGATCCGAGATTCGCGCTTATCATCATTCCGCTGGGGATCCTTCTCGCACTTCTGACATTTGCTTTCAGAAAGAATATGAAAAAGCTCCATAAGAAAGTCCAGGAGAAGGACGGCGACGTTAGGATATTCATGCAGGAAAGGATATCCAGTCTCATGGTCATCCGTTCCTTTGCAGCAGAAGAACAGACTGAGTCTGAAGAACGTCTTAAGACAGGCGCACACAAGAAGGCCCGCATGAGGCGCATGCGTTTCTCGAATATATGCAACTTCGGCTTCGGAGGCGCGATGAACGGTATGTATATCTTCGGTGTCATCTACTGCGGATACGGTATCTTAACGGGCACCATAAGTTACGGTACCCTGACTGCCATTACACAGCTCATAACGCAGATCCAGTCACCTTTTGCAAACATCACAGGCTATCTTCCGCGCTGGTATCAGATGATCGCGAGTGCCGAGCGTCTCATGGAGATCGAGAATTTCGATGACGATATCGCTGACTCCATCAAGCCGCGCGATGCTGTTGCCGCCTTCTATAAAGATTCGTTCGCGGGCATAGGTCTGGACAATGTCTCTTACACATACTATCCCGCATCAAATAAAGTCGACGGCATTTCCAAAGATAATATGCCTGTTGCGGTAACTTCACTTGATCTTGCAATTGCCAAGGGCGAGTATGTCGCTTTCACGGGCCACAGCGGATGCGGCAAGTCCACTGCGCTGATGCTCCTCATGGGAATCTATAAGCCTGATTCGGGAATGCGTTATGTCGCGCTTAATGACGGTTCTCGGGAAGAGCTTACTTCATCGTGGCAAAGGCTCTTCGCATATGTTCCGCAGGGCAACAAACTCATGAGCGGAACGGTCCGTGAGATCGTAAGCTTTGCGGATAAGTCCTTGGCATCTGACGAGGCGCGCATCAATGAAGCACTGAAGATCGCCTGTGCGGATTCTTTTATTGCCGAACTTGATGACGGCATAGATACTGTATTGGGCGAGCGCGGAACGGGCCTTTCCGAAGGCCAGATGCAGAGGATAGCAATAGCGCGCGCGATCTTTTCCGAGGCTCCCATCCTGGTCCTTGACGAAGCTACCAGTGCACTTGATGATGCTACTGAGAAAAAACTCTTGGAGAACCTTCGCGCGCTGACTGACAAGACTGTCATTATCGTAACGCACCGTGCTGCAGCTCTGGAGATCTGTGACAGGAAGATAGAGTTCTGATTCCTTACTCCTGCGGATCGCTGCACACAGCACACGTTTAAACAGAAATAATTAAAGCCCCGTCATGGAAGTGAACGGGGCTTGTTTAGTTTAATTGTTGCTGCGTTTATCAGATCTGGTCTGCAGGGACGAAGGGCAGTTCGATTACGCCGTTATCCTCAGATGAAGTCGGCTTGGTTGTAGGTTCAGCCGCCTTGGGAGTAGGAGTTGCAGTCGGCTTGGGTGTGTTGGTAGCCGAGCCTGATCCTGAACCGGAACCGCTGCCGGAATTTGTCGTTGCAGAAGTTGCTGAAGTTGTAGTTGTTGTAGTACCGTCGTCAGGTCTGATGATGACTTCACCCTCTTCGGTGGTGATGGGAGGTTCAGTCGCAGATTCTGTCGTGGCTTCAGCCGTTGTAGTCGCCTCTGCAGTGGTCGTGGTTGTAGTAGGAACCAGAACGTCCTTCTTATTGCAGCTGCGGACGACCAGCGCTATGACCAGAATGAGGACCAGTACGCCGGCGATGACTGAAAGAGTAATTGTCAATTGCTTTTTATCCATGTAAAAGATAATACCCTTAAAGTTGATTTACTGCAATTATTTTTCGAACATGAGCCTTGTAATATGTTTATTTGGTTACGAAATAAAATGTAATAAAAATTTTCGAACAAGTAGTAGTAGAATACGAACAGTAATCTTAATAAGGTGTTTCGGTTATGGAAGATTATTCTTACGATCACAGTGTTGAAAGCGAACAGGGCAGCACCACGATGCTCGACTATCTCAATGAAGAAGCTGAACTCGACAGAGTCGACTACGAAGCCTTCATGGAAGAGATAAGAGTCAGCTGATCCCGGGTATCGTTCGCGGTGTCTTTAAAGTTATTAGGGGCTTTTGCCCCCTTTTTTATGGCCGGATGACGGGAATATGGGGTGCTCAGATACCCGTTTTTCGAGAAATACAAAAAGTCGTTTTTTGGCTTTGATTTTGCGGACAATTTGCTAGCCAAAAACCTGACTTTTGCGAAAAGTCAACTTTTTAGACAGGTTTTTGTCCCATTAATCAAAGCTAAAAGTTGACTGCTGTTTATGGGGATATTTATCAAGGGATATCCTGTTATTGGAATAATCAGCAAGGGATATCCATGGCGAAAAGCGAATCATAAACCGCGTGGTTGATCTTGGTTGCTAGCATTCTGAGATCAAAAGGTATGCTGTCGAAGTTGTATGTGTTGATTACATCGAAATCCATGACCAGACCGGCATTGGAATAGTTTGAGCACTTTACTTGGAGTGCCTGTGCATAGTTCACAAAGTTTTTCATGCCGAAATGTTCGTGTATTTTACAAAGATCGAGTTCTTTAATGAGAAACACGAAGTCCGGGTAGATTGGATAATTAAGACCTTTTATCCAGATTTCCGGTTCATACTTAAATGGAATTTCTTGTTCCGTGTAGTATCTTGCAATATCAACTTCGTTAGTAGAGCGATAGTAGATGCCATTATAGAAATATTTTTTGTTATCAGGATAGAAAGGGTCAGCATCATTCTTAAGACTGTTGAAAAATGCACTATCCATTATTATGGGTTCATCATTGTTATTTAGATAGCTTCGTATGATTTTTCTTGGTGCAATATCGGGAGGCGGCAAACCGCGAAAAGCACTGTTCCACAACCCTTCATATTTGGACAGGTTACAAAGGATTTCCTCTCTCTGCTGCATCGCAAGCTGAATTTTCGTACCTGTCTTACTGCCGGGCAGATAAATATGATTTTTAACTATATAAACTTTTTTAGTTGAGCCTTTTACTTTTCGCTCGGTCATCACTGCTTCCGGAATCATGTTCAGCTGCTGCCTACAGTAGTTGATCTTGAGGGCGAGGTATTCTTTGGGTATGTATGGTTCGAGAATAGTCATGGGAACCTCCGTAAATGGTACTTAAATGGTTGGAATATGCAGTGTCTTGATTATAAGGGGAAAGCTTGTCGGTTTTTTCTTACAAAACACGACAAAAACCGACAAGGAGGGACGGGAGGCTTTTTCTTAATTACTTAAATCCTATATCAACTGCACAATCGCCCGTGGAGAAAATATTGCAATTCCCGACTTACATATTGGCGGCGGAGTTCTCATAATTAAAGTGTAAGGAAAATTTTAGGTGGTCTCTATGACTGCCGGGGATCGGAGGTATTTTTATGCTGAAAGATTTTGTTAAGGTAGCTAAGCCTGAAGACGAAGAGTTCACAAGGAGATTAGAGGATGAGAGGGCCAAGCTTTTCGCGGCCCAGATGAAGATAAAGGAAGCAGGGCTCCCTGTAATGGTCATGTTCGAAGGCTGGGGCGCGGCAGGAAAAGGAAGCGTCTTAGGAAAGATCATCAAGAACATCGACCCGAGATTTTTCAGGGTCAAGACTTTCCCCAAGCCGACGAAGGAGGAGCTCAGATATCCGTTCCTGTACCGCTACATGAAGGAGATCCCGGAGAAGGGCAAGTTCGCATTTTACGACACCTTCTGGATGGAGGAGATCACGGATGCCAGAGTTGAGGATTATCTCGACGACAAAGAGTATGAGGAGATGATCGATTCGATCAACAAGACGGAGAGAACGCTTGTTGATAACGGATATCTTGTAATGAAGTTCTTCTTCCAGATCAGCAAGAAGGAACAGAAGGAACGTCTCGAGAAGCTCCTGGACGACAAGGACACGAAGTGGCGCGTCGATAAGGGAGACCTTTATGAGAATAAGCACTACGACGACTGCCTTGAGGTCTACGACCAGTATCTGAAGGATACGAACAATCCGACGGCGCCGTGGTACATCATCGACAGTAAGGATAAGAAATTTGCAGAACTCCAGGTCCTTGAGTTCCTGAATCAGGGGATCGAGACAGCATTAAAGAACCAGAATACGGCAGCGCCGATCCTGCAGAATGTTTTCCCTCTCAAGAAGACGCCGCTCCTTAAGGAGATCGATCTTAAGGACAAGACGCTCACCGATGAAGAATACGATGAGAAGTTGGACAAGCTCCAGGATGAGCTCCGCGATCTGCACAATAAGCTCTACAGGAAGAAGATCCCTGTCATCATCTGCTATGAGGGGTGGGATGCTGCAGGCAAGGGCGGCAACATCAAGCGTATCACGGGAGCTTTAGATCCGAGAGGCTATGAGGTGCTTCCGATCGCAAGCCCGGAGCCGCATGAGAAGAACAGGCACTTCCTCTGGAGATTCTGGACGAGGCTTCCGAGGACCGGTCACGTTGCCATCTTCGACCGTACATGGTACGGCAGGGTCATGGTCGAGCGTATCGAAGGCTTCTGCTCTGAGAACGACTGGCAGAGAGCTTACAATGAGATCAATGAGTTCGAGAAAGAGCTCACCGACTGGGGTGCGGTCGTCATCAAGTTCTGGGTTCAGATCGACAAGAAGACGCAGCTCAAGCGCTTTAAGGAGCGCCAGGCAAATCCCGAGAAGCAGTGGAAGATCACTGATGAGGACTGGCGCAACCGCGAAAAGTGGGACAAGTATGAGACTGCGATCGACGAGATGATCAAGAAGACATCGACGGAGTTTGCGCCCTGGTACATCCTTGAGTCCGTTGACAAGAAGTATGCGCGCATCAAGGCGCTTGAGATCGTGATCGACAGGATCAAGGAAGCATGCGATAAGGGCAGCAAGGACTAAAAAGACGCCGGCCGGAGATGCCGGTCACAAAACGAAAATCATAAGGAATGCCTGCGGGGACTTTTTTAGAGTTCCTGCAGGCATTTTAACTGCTCAAAAAACGGGGGCAAAATGTGGGCAAAGTCAAATGAATTGCGTGAAATAGAGCGTTTTTTGTCGAATTTGTCTACCACACACTTGACTTACCCGTGCTAAAATAAAAACTGTTAGTATATACCATAATTTGAAAATTACAAATACTTTTTCACAAATTTTATAAATATTTTTTAGAAATTCTAAGAAAGGCAGGTTCGTATGGGCTTTAAGATTGGCGACAATATCGTTTATGCCGGCAGCGGCGTTTGTCAGATAGACGACATCAAAGACATCAGTTTTTTCAAAGAGAAACCTCAGAAATACTATGTCCTGAAGCCTCTCTTTGTAGCAAGATCCCAGTACGTATACGTGCCGCTCAATAATGAGGCTCAGGTAAGCCGCATCAGACCTGTTGCTTCGAAGAAGGAAGCGATCGCACTGATCGACAAGCTCCCGATCGATAACTGCAGCTGGATCGAAGACCGTAATGAGCGCAAGGCAACTTTTACGGACATCATCGTTAACGGCAGCAGGGAAGATATCGTCGGACTGATCTATCTGATCAACAGACACGCAGAGAAGCTATCGAAGGAAGGCAAGCATCTGAATGCCCAGGACGAGCGTGCACTGACCGATGCGAGGAACAGGATGAATAACGAGATCGCGGTTGCGCTTAACATGGATCCTGACGGAGTTGCCTACATGATCCATGAGAAGACGGGACTGGAAGATTTTGCATAAAGAACGTTGAAGTCGGAGAAACCTATTAAATTGGTATTGGTTATTGCAATATGCAAAAAGGTGTGATTTAATAACCGCAGTTTTGATTTAAGGAGATTCCTTATGAAGACTGCGGTTTTCTTTTATGCGTATAGCTATTACTACTACTTTAGGGAGACGAACTAAAGCGGCTTTTGCTAGCGCCTAAGAGAACCAAAGATATGATTTGATTTGAATAACGCTGCAGGGTACGCTAAAGACCCGGCAGCGTTTTTTATTCAAGTTAAATCAGTGACATAAGGGGATCATAACCCGAATAGTAAGGAGATAAATAACATGATTGCAGTACTTAAGAACACGGCAACAAGAGAACAGATCGCAAGCCTCATCTCATGGTTCGAGGATAAGGGCCTTAAGGTCAACGAGTCAAAGGGTGAGTTCTGCACCGTCTTAGGCCTTATCGGCGATACATCGACTGTAGATATCGATATGCTCCAGGGTCTGGACATCATCGAGAAGGTCACGAGAGTATCCGAGACATTCAAGAAGGCAAACAGAAAGTTCCATCCTGAGGACACGGTTGTCGATGTATCAGGAGTCAAGATCGGCGGAGGCAATTTCGCGGTTATCGCAGGTCCCTGCTCGGTCGAGAGCGAAGAACAGATCATGAACGCTGCAAGAGCAGTCAAGGCAGCGGGCGCTACGATCCTTAGAGGCGGCGCATTCAAGCCGAGAACATCTCCTTACGATTTCCAGGGTCTTCACGAGGAAGGCATCAGACTTCTTCTTGAGGCTAAGAAAGAGACAGGTCTTCCTATCTGCTCCGAGATCATGAGCCCTGAGCAGATCCCTGTTTTCGAAGACGTTGATTTCCTTCAGGTCGGTGCAAGAAACATGCAGAACTTCGACCTTCTTAAGGCACTCGGTAAGACAGGCAAGCCAATCCTCCTTAAGCGCGGACTTTCCGCTACGATCAAGGAGCTCCTTATGAGCGCCGAGTACATCATGAGCGAAGGCAACCCGAACGTAATCCTTTGCGAGAGAGGTATCAGAACATATGAGACTTACACGAGAAATACTTTCGACGTAAGCGCCATCTCAGTATTGAAGCAGATCACACACCTTCCTGTCGTAGGTGACCCTTCACATGCAACAGGCAAGTCCAACCTCATAAAGCCGATGTCCATGGCAGCGGTGGTTTCCGGTGCGGACGCGCTCGAGATCGAAGTTCACTGCAATCCGGAAAAGGCTCTCTCCGATGCAGCTCAGCAACTCACACCTGCACAGTTCAGAGATGTAATGGAAGCAATTGCAAAAGCAAGAAGCATTCTGTAATCAATAGGACGCTGATATCTTATGTCAGCGTCTTTTTTATCGGCTCGAAAACAATACGGGCCCGGATAACATAAAGCCCCAAGCGGGCAATTTGAAAGCAAAAAAGGAAGTGTATTTAAAATGAAGATAACAGTCGGAGTTGTAGGTCTCGGTCTTATCGGAGCATCATTCGCAAAGGCTTATAAAGAGAATGAGAGTGAAGCGGTGGTTTATGGCTGGAACCGTACAAAGAGCATCACGCAGATGGCGAAGATGCAGGGCATCATTGACGATGAACTGACAGATGAGAATCTCGGCAAATGTGACCTTGTTATCCTCTCTTTATATCCTGAAGCAAGCATCAACTGGATGGAAGAGCATAAGGAGCACTTCAACAAGAACGGCATGATAATCGATGCGTGCGGCACAAAGCGCCTCGTATGCGAGAAGTGCTTTAAGATTGCTGAAGAGAACGGGCTTCTTTTTGTCGGATGCCATCCGATGGCAGGAACTAAATTCTCAGGCATGACGCACTCAAGAGGCGATATGTATTTCGGTGCGCCGATGGTCGTCGTACCGCCGAGATTCGATGACATGTTCCTGCTCGACAGAGTAAAGGATCTTCTCTCACCCTGCGGCTTTGGCAGCTATCATTTATCTCACGCCGATGAGCACGATAAGATGATCGCCTTCACTTCGCAGATGGCACATCTCGTATCCAATGCATACATCAAGAGCCCTTCGGCAAGGAACCACAAGGGGTTCTCTGCAGGTTCATACAAGGACATGACCAGAGTCGCATGGCTCAACCCGACGATGTGGACACAGCTCTTTCTGGAGAATAAGGACAACCTGATCTTCGAGATCGACCACCTTCAGGAAGAACTCGCCAAATACAGAAAAGCACTTGTAGAAGATGATTTCGACGGCCTTAGAGACTTGCTCGATGAAGGCAGAAAGATAAAAGAAGAGGTCGACGGCATATGAGAACAGTCCGAGTAAATGCAGCATCCAAAAGCTATGATGTCCTGATCGGCAAAAATGCCGTTGAAGTATTGGGCGAAGAAGCAAAGAAGCTTTGCCCCGGCGCATTAAAGGCACTGGTCGTATCTGAGACGAATGTCGCACCGCTCTATCTGGATACGGTTAAGGCGCAGCTCGAAGGTGCAGGATTCGAGGTTACGGATTATGTTTTCGAAGCCGGCGAACAGAATAAGAACATCAATGAGATCGCCGGCATGTGGAATAAGATGGCCGAGAAAGGCTTTACGAGAACTGACTTCGTTGTAGGGCTTGGCGGCGGCGTAACAACTGATATGGCAGGCTTTGCGGCTTCGACATTCCTTCGCGGCATCAAGGTCATCCAGCTTCCGACATCGCTCCTTGCGATGGTCGATGCATCCGTCGGAGGCAAGACCGGGATCGACATTCCTATGGGCAAGAACCAGGTCGGCGCTTTCTGGCAGCCGTCACTCGTTCTTGAAGATACTTCATTCTTAAAAACCCTCCCTGATGAAGTATTCACTGAAGGCATGGGCGAGGTTACAAAGCATGCTTTTATCATGGATTTAAAGCTCCTCGAAAAGCTCGAGGAAGCAAATGGTGACATAAGGTCAGACGAAGACCTTTTGGAAGAGATCGTTTACATGAATGTCGCTGACAAAGCAAGTGTTGTAAGTGAGGACGAGACAGATAACGGCAGACGCCAGACGCTGAACTTCGGCCACACCGTAGGTCACGTTATAGAGCGCGACAGCGGCTTTACAAAGCCTCACGGAATATGCGTTGCTAAGGGCATGGGGATCATCATTGATTCATGCGTAAGAGCAGGAACTCTGGCACCGGAAGATGCTGAGAGAATGAAGAATCTCTTAGCGCTCTACAAGCTCCCGGCAACAGATGACATCACGCCCGAAGCGATCGTGGAAGGTGCGATGAACGATAAGAAAAAACGCGGCGACACTTTATCGGTTATACTTGTAAATAAGATCGGTGAGGCCGAGATCAGAAAGATGAATAAAGAGGAGTTCCTGAAGTTTTTATCGGTATGAGAATAGCTTGCAGAAATCTTAATCTTGATATCAAAGCTCCTCTGTCAAAGTCTGTTTATCACAGGGAGCTCATAATCAATTTCATGCTCGGTGCAAGAGGTGAATTCCTTAATGATTCCGGCAATGACAACGATGATATAAGAGCTACCAAATCCTGCCTCCGCGCGCTCGAAAATACTGACACTGAAGAAATAATCCTTAACTGCAACGAGAGCGGTTCGACGCTCCGTTTCATGATACCTGTTGCGCTCGCAGCAAAGTCTTCAAACGTTAAGAAGCTTATCTTCAAGACAAAGGGAAGACTTATAGAAAGACCCATAAAAGAGCTCGCTGACTGCCTTGCACCCTTTGGTGTTGTTATCACAAAGAATGCGGAAGCTAACGAGATCACGGTTACAGGTGATATCAGGCCCGGCAGATATGTGATCGACGGCAGCGTTTCGTCGCAGTATATCTCAGGTCTTCTGATGGCCCTCTCATCTTTTGATAAAGAGTCAGTTATAGAAGTCACAGGCGGCATCGCGTCAGTTCACTACATCGAGCTTACGACAAATGCGCTCGCAAAGTACGGGATCGGCATAGTAAGAGAAGGCGACACATATAAGGTTCCCGCAAAGTCAACAAACAAAGCCGCTGACGGTAAGTTCGAAGTTGAAGGCGACTGGAGCAACGGAGCATTCCTCCTCTGCCTCGGAAGCCTTATTCACGGCGGTTCTGCAAAGATAACGGGACTTAATACTGAGTCTGCCCAGGGCGATAAAGAGATACTTCATTTCTTAAAGCTTGCAGGCGTAACTTTCCTTAATGAAGGAGATACTTTCTTTGTTCAGGACAGTCACACAAATACGGTGAGAAAACTTCTTGAGATGGACTGCAGCGACATCCCGGACATCGTTCCCTATATGGCAGTCACAGGTGCGTTCAGGGCAGAAAAAACTGTTCTTAAGGGAATCAGGCGCCTGAGGATAAAGGAGTCTGACAGGGCGAAGGCGATCACGGAAATGTTATCTGCAATCGGCGGAAAAGTTACGCTCGAAGAAGACATAATTACGATAGAATATATAGATAAGATCAACGGTGACATCGTGCTTACTTCATCGGGTGATCACAGAATGGCTATGGCGGCAGTTTTATGTGCGGCAGCCACCGGCAGGGATATCGAATTGGATGATATCGATTGTCTCAATAAATCTTTTCCTGAGTTCAGGAAAATCGTGGAAGAGGAGATGATCTTAAAATGAGCATGAGCAGTACATATCAGGGCGATGCCCTCGACATAATGATCTACGGTGAATCACATAGTGAGACGATCGGAGTCTATATCAACGGACTTCCCGAAGACGTGATACCGGACACAGCCAAGACTGCTGCTTTCATGGCAAGAAGAGCTCCCGGTAAGAATGCATGGTCGACACCGAGGAAAGAAGCTGACGAGGTTATCTTCGAGCGCAACGGCGCAATGCTTCACGGATATATAGTAAACACAAATACAAAACCCAAGGACTATTCATCGATAATGAACTGCCCGAGACCGTCGCATGCCGATTATGCAGCGACTCTTCTCTACGGCGACGAGGCTTCAAAGTCAGGCGGCGGTATCTTCTCCGGGCGCATGACTGCTCCTCTATGCATAGCAGGATCCATCGCTTTGCAGGAGCTTAACAAGCGAGGCGTTCAGATAAGCGCACATCTCAAGAAAGTTGCAGGCGTAAGCGACGATTCTTATTTCGATCACGGCGTTAACGACGAGGGCTTCAGAAATAGGCTTGCAGTCGTTGAGAATAAGGATTTCCCTGTCGTTGACGATTCAAAGGGCGATCTCATGAAAGCGAAGATCGAAGAAGCGCGTATGGAAGGCGACTCCGTAGGAGGCGTTATCGAGTGCGTAATCTACGGTTATCCGGAAGGTATCGGAGGTCCTATCTTCGACGGCATCGAAGCAAAGCTTGCGCAGATCCTTTATGCGATCCCTGCAGTTAAGGGCGTTGAGTTCGGCAACGGTTTTGAAGGATCTGACCTTAAGGGATCAGAGAATAACGATGCTTTCGCCTTTGACGATGAAGGCAATCTTACTTTAAAGACAAATCACAGCGGCGGCATTCAGGGCGGCATAAGCCTTGGTGATGCGGCACCTATCGTATTCGATGTTGCATTAAAGCCCACTCCGTCTATCTCCAAAACGCAGGAGACAGTCGACATGGCAGCGCATAAGAATACAACGATAAATATTGAAGGCAGACACGATCCGTGTGTCGCACCTCGTGCGGTTCCGGTCGTCGAAGCCGCTGCAGCGATCGCACTTTACGACCTTCTTTTGGTATCAATGTAATGGAGGATAATAACATGAGCGAGAGACCTGACTTAAACGAACTCAGAGGAAAACTGGATGAGATCGACAACAGCATTCTTGATCTTCTTGAAGCAAGAATGGCTACATGCCGCCAGATCGGAAATTACAAGAGGGAACACGGCATGGATGTCTATGTTCCTTCCAGGGAAGAAGAGAAGTTCAAGGCGCTTGAAGAGATCGCAGGCTTCGAGAGCAGACCTTATGTAAGAGAGCTTTTCAAGACTCTCATGGACATCTCGAAAGACCATCAGAACAAGCCTGCATTCGGCGTTCTGGGAAGAACTCTCGCACATACATATTCACCTGAGATCCACAGCCTTTTCGACTCCTCTTATTCATATTCTGTGATCGAGCGTGAGCCCGAGGAACTGGAGGCACTCTTTAAGAGCGGCGTCTTCAAGGGCTTTAACGTAACTATCCCTTACAAGAAGAATGCATGCGCTATGTGCGATGAGCTTGACGATGCATCGAAAACAACGGGCAGCGTCAACACTGTCCTTTTCGAAGACGGCAAGGTAAAGGGATGGAACACCGACTACTTCGGATTCATCTACATGCTCACGAGAAAGGGCATCTCCGTAAAGGATAAGAAGGTTCTGGTGCTCGGCACGGGCGGAGCTGCATCAGCAGTCTTCTATGCTCTTAAGACACTTGGCGCTGCAGATACATATGCATGCGACCTTGAGACGGATATCAACTATTCCAACGTTTACGACAGGGCTTCTGATGCTCAGGTAATCGTCAACTGCACACCTGTCGGCATGTTCCCGAAGGTAGATAATTCGCTGCTTGACCTTACTAAGTTCCCTTCGCTTGAAGCATGCGCAGACGTCGTCTACAACCCTTCAAGGACCAAATTCCTGCAGGAAGCAGAAGCTCTCGGCCTTAAGACTTGCGGCGGTCTTGCAATGCTCGTGGCACAGGCTTATAAGTCATCGAGGGTTTTCGCCGGCGATATCGCAGGTGCTGAAGCTTTGGGCAATCCCGACAGTGAGAACGGCGCAGCTTATGTTCCTGCTGAAGCGGCAGAACTTATCGAGAAGGTCATTAAGGTCCTTGAGAACCGCATGCGCAATATCACCATCATCGGCATGCCCGGTTCAGGCAAATCACTTCTTGCAAGAAACATAGCAACTGTTACAGGCCGCACACTGGTCGACCTCGACATCGCATTTACGGAGAAGTTCGGAAGAACACCCGCAGAGGTCATCTCGGAATCAGGCGAGGATGCATTCCGCGAGATGGAGTGCGAGATCGCTGCAGAATTCCTGCCTCAGAGCGGACTCGTTGTATCCTGCGGCGGCGGTGTCGTAACAAGAGACGTCAATAAGTTCTATGTGCGCTGCAACTCCAACGTATTCTATCTTGAGCGCCCGCTTACGGCTCTTACGGACAAGAACAGACCTATATCACAGCTCCACGGCGTTGAGAAGCTCTATGAGCAGCGCAAGGACAAGTATGAGACATGGTGCGATTACAAGGTCTCCTACGACAGATTCGAAGAGAAGAACGATTTCTACGACAGAGCGATCGCAGACATTCTGGGGAAACTGAAATAATATGAAGATACTTGTACTTAACGGACCGAACCTTAACATGCTCGGCATCAGAGAGCCCGATATCTACGGCGCTTCGACCTACGATGACCTGATCTTACTGATTGAAGAACACTGCGCTGCAAAAGGCATTGAGGTAAAGTGCCTCCAGAGCAATCACGAGGGCGATCTGGTCGATTACATCCAGCAGGCTTATTTCGATAAATTCGATGGGATCGTGATCAATCCGGGCGCTTACACGCACACATCTGTGGCGCTTCTCGATGCCTTGAAGGCCGTGCAGATTCCTGCCGTTGAAGTCCATATCTCCAAGGTGAACGAGCGCGAATCATTCCGCCAGATATCCTACGTTTCTTACTATTGCTCGAAAACCATTACCGGCAAAGGCTTTGACGGTTATATCGAAGCGATAGATTTTCTTAACGGCTGATATTTTTTGTGTGAAGCACTATCGGGGTGCTCAAATCCGGTAGTGATATTTTGGTAACGATTTTCCGGTTTTCGTTATCAGAATGTGAAAAATCGAGCTGAAATTAATATTCTGATGACGATTTTCCGATTATCGTTATCAAAATAAGCATTTCTCAAACAAAATGAGTCGAAGATGTAGTATTATCTAATTTATGAAGTAAAAAATTGGGAGGATAATAATATGGCTAAGTTTTGTACCAACTGCGGCAGTCAGGTAAGAGATACGGCAGCTTTCTGCGCTAATTGCGGAGCAATGTTAAATCCTGCTCCTGCTGTAGCACCCGAAGCTCCTGTTGCCGAGCCTGTTGTAGAAGCAGCTCCTGCACCTGCAGCAGAACCTGTAGTTGAAGCAGCACCTGCACCCGTTGCAGAGCCCGTTGTTGAGGCAGCTCCTGCAGTTGAACCCGTACCTGCAGCAGTTCCCGTAGCTGAAGCAGCTCCTGCTCCCGCTCCCGTTGAGGCTGCACCTGTTGAAGCAGCACCCGCTGCAGCTCCCGCACCTGCTCCGGCTCCTGAAGCACCTGCAGCAGCTGAGCCGATCCCCTTTGAAGCACCTTCAGGTCCGGTTCCCGCAGCACCCGTCGTTGCCGATCCTGCAGCTGCACCTAAGAAGAACAGCAAGGTCGGTCTTATCATTCTCTTTGCCGCAATCGGTGTTGTAGCTCTGGCACTCATCATCGTCGGCGTAGTATTGGTTATCAACGGCGGTTTGGGCGGCAATATCCTCCAGCGCATTGAGAAGAAGGATGCAGTTAAAGAAGGCAAGAAGTACACGATCTACGACGAAGACTTCAACGATTACATCGAAGAAGCAAAGTGGTGGGATTACGATAACACTATGGATAAGCCCGGTGTCTACAGCACAGATGCCGAGACGCTCGCATTCTCCATCGAAGTCAACGATGATGCCGATGAAGAGATCTACTACGCTTATTACTTCAGCAAGGATAAGGAATTCGACAAGGACGAACTTTCAAAGCCCGTCTTCTCTGATGACATAGTTCCTGTTGAGTACTATAACGGCAAGATCTATTACAACATCGACTGCTCCAAGAGCATCAAGAAGGGTTATTACGTAGTAATCGTAGCTTCTGATGACTCCCTTAAGAAGCCTTACGCTGTTGCTTACTGCGAAGTTAAATAAGCGTATCTGCAATAGAACTTTCAGGAGGTTGTCTCATTTGAGGCAACCTCTTTTATCTTCGTGTGCTATAATCTATCGGCAAGCACAGGAAATAATCATTTAACAGAAAAGGAATCAAGATTATGGGATTTAGGAAATCTTTGGTAGCAGCAGTCCTTGCAGCTGCATTAGTCCTCGCCGGTACAGGCTGTTCCAAGAAGATATCTTCGAGCGACCCTTCCAATAAGGCGACTGTTGAGATCGTTGATCCGATGTCTTATGCTGCGATCGATGCGAAGATGCGTGAATACACCTTCGGCATCAATGAATATATGAGAGAGCATGCTGCTGATGTCAAGCAGAATACTAAGGATGGTGCAACCTTAGGCGGCGTAAAGGCTGTATGCACTTACACAATATCTCCGGACGGCAAATACGAATCACTTCAGATGGAGAAGACGATAGACAACGGCTTACAGTACGATGAGTATTTCAATATGGGTGATTCCATCTTTATTACACGTACAACGGTTTACAATGACGGCAATTTCGAGCCTGTCGAAAAGTACTACATCATTGGCGGTGCTCTTTATAAAGTGGATATTACCGATCAGACAGTAACAAAGCTTAAAGACCTTAATGACCCTTCAATTGAAGAGACGAAGGCAAATATAGATATCTATCTATCTTTCGAGGAGATAAGAGCACTCTATGCCTAAAGCAGAAGAGACGGAATTTACAGGATACACATTAGGGGAGGGCGTCAGAGACGGTCTCCCCATTGGTTTAGGCTACCTGTCGGTATCTTTTACTTTCGGCATTCTCGCCGTATCAAAAGGTCTTTCCTGGATACAGGCGGGCCTGATCTCTCTATTTAACGTTACTTCGGCAGGCCAGGTCGCAGGCCTCGGGATAATGACCACGGCAGGCGGGATCCTCGCCATGATAATATCCCAGATCGTCATCAATCTCAGATATTCCCTGATGGGCATAGCGCTGTCCCAGAAAGCAGATAAGTCCATGACTCCGCTCCTTAGAGCGATACTGGCATTTGCGATAACGGATGAGATCTTTGGCGTCGCCGTCAGCAAGAAAAAGGAATTCGGTGCAAGGTATTTCTTCGGACTTACGATACTTCCTATCATCGGATGGGTAGCAGGCACCGTCATAGGCGCAATATTAGGCCAGGTATTCCCGCCGTTTTTGACAAATGCCCTTGCCATCGGCATCTACGGCATGTTCGTGTCGATCGTTATGCCAAAGGCCAAGCACGACAAAGTGATCCTTGTAAGCTCGATCCTGGCATGCATCGTATCCTGCATATTCTTCTATGTCCCGGCTCTTTCAGCAAATGTCTCGCAGGGCTTTGCGATAATCATTGCGGCTGTTGTTGCAGCTCTGGCAGGTGTTATTGCGCGCAGGAAGCTTGAAGGCAGGGCAGGAACGGTAACCGCAATAGTATTGGGAGCAGTGCTCGTTGCGCTTCTTGCTGTTTTCGCGCCCTTGTATGAAATGCCTGTAACAGCTGAGCTTACCTTCAACGGCTCCAACGGTTCTCTCGACAGCAAGATCTTCGTTCCGCTCCTTATCGTTATGGCAGTAACGACATATCTTGTCCGCATGATCCCTTTTACCTTATTCCGCAAAAAGCTCGAAAAGCCATCCATTAAGGCTTTCTTCGACTATATCCCTTACACGGTATTGTCGGCCATGACATTCCCTGCAATCCTTTATGCCACGGGTTCAGTCATTTCTGCGGCGATCGGATTTGTCGTCGCACTGATCCTCGGATTCTTCGAGAGGTCACTCATAGTGGTTGCCGTGGGCGCGTGCCTCGCATCTCTTGTGGCCGGAGTGGTCATGATGTACATCTGAAAACAATAAAGGCTGCCTCACACGAGAGACAGCCTTTTTACTATGGAGCCCCTATCCGGACTTGAACCGGAGACCTCATCCTTACCATGGATGCGCTCTACCTGCTGAGCTATGGGGGCAAGTCAAAGCCTATGAAGTATAACACAGTAACAGGGCGTTGACAATAAATCTTAACGTCATCCGCTATTTATAATGTTGACAACTGAACACAAAGATTATACAATCATTGAGCAATTTTAAGATGTTTGGAGAAGTCGCCTAGCCTGGTCGAGGGCGCACGACTGGAAATCGTGTAAACCCCAAAAGGGTTTCGAGAGTTCGAATCTCTCCTTCTCCGCCAAATAAACCCTGAAACATTTGTTTCAGGGTTTTTTAGTGGTATATACCTGTTTTATAGATGTTCGCTTATCCCAGAACTTCTTTTACAAGCTCCAGAATGAAGTCGCCAAAGTCTTCAGCCAGTGTATCAGCGATCTGATACTCAAGGCCGTTATATAAAGCGAGGATGACTCTCGGCTCATTATCGGCATTCAGATTTGAATAATCGAGATAAACCATCTCGCCGTCACCACAGTTGAAGATCGGAATCCATTCGTTGGGGAGGCCGTATTCGAATCTGTCATTAAGGGCATAAGCGACAGAATTTCCTTCCAATACACCGGAATCATCAGAAGGGTCAATACCGAATATCTCAGTCCCGTAGAAGGACAGGTATCCGTATTTCCTATAGAAATCCGTTAACTGTGCAGAGAACTTGACGCCAAGCATTTCCTCGGCTTTCTTGATCTCTTCTTCAGTTCTGCCTCCGGCCGTAGTGTAGAACTTGCACTGCGGAGCTAATTCCATAGCTTTCTCATAATTTGAGTAACTCATTCTCTCCTCCTTATCCAAAAAGGTATCATGCCTACATCAAAATAATAACAAAGCTTTGGCGAAAATCAAAATTCTTTGAACGGAACGTGCAAAGAACCTTACAGCAAAAAGCTGATCTTCATCTCAAATACGGAACGATCGCTTTCTTTGATCTTGATATATGTGCCGTCCTCTTTATCAGCCTTCAGGATCTTCAAGGTCTGTCCTTCCTTGCTCTCTCCGGTGTAATGAACTTCGAGCTCGTCCGGCTCATGGCTTAGCAGGTATTCCTCGGTGAAGACATTCAGCGCAAATTTAATATACTCAATGTTGTTGAGGTGGTGAGACATATCTATATTTGATGAGCGGATAACCTGCTCATAGACTTCCTCGAAGTCCTGATCAGGTATTCCGAACTTCACAAAGTCACCGGTAAAGACTTTCTCAGGGAATCCGTCCTGAGGGTAGGGAACCTTGGAAAGCGGGACCGGGCGGTGTTTTACTATGTCCAGAACACAAGCTTCCTGATTTGCCACGAGCAAAGTCTCTCCGGCCTTATCCTTGAATATGCTGTTAACGTTGGTCCTCATGCCGGAATTCTGAACGGTAAATGTTGAAGTCTCGATCACTTCACGCCATACGGGTCTTCTTATGAACTTCAGCTTTGACTTGGTAAACACCCAGAAATATCCGAGTTCTCTGAAATAGATGCCGTCACAGTTCATCTTATTGAAGCATTCAGTCAGGTTGTCCTGAACCATGAGCACGGCCTGTGCGATCCCCAGCTTCAGGCCTGAGTCGATATATGCGGAGCAGATGCTCCTCTTTTGTGTATAGATCTTATCGGTAGTCATGAAAGGTATTATAGCAATCTTCGGCTTTTATATCATGATATACTTTACCTGTCGGAAGGAAGTATTCAGTATGGAATTTGAACAGTTGATAAAACGTATAAATGAGTTAAGCAGGAAATCCAAGACAGAAGGTCTTACACCTGCCGAGAAAGCCGAACAGACAGAGCTCCGCAACCAATACAGGGCGCTGGTCGTCGGCAATCTGTCTTCACAGCTTGAAGGCATCAAGATCAAGCATCCTGACGGTACGATCACGGATGTGAAGAAGAAGCAGTGATCATTTGGAGAAACCGAAAATGAGAGGCAGAGAGATCAACTATACATTTTGGGGCGAACCGATAGATACTAATTGGTACGAATGGTATCTGGCTGTTAGAACGCTCTTTGAGAAATGCGGATACAAGATAACACATTACGCAATCGATAGTGAATCTTATCACCCGGATAGAGCTGTTACGGCTTTGCGCAAAGAGAAAGCTATAGAAAACATACTTAAGACCAGGGAAGTTCCAAAGAGCATTGAATGCTACTCTGTGCCCAAAGACTATATAACGCTAATAGGTGATCACAGTTTATGTTGCATTAGAACCAGGAACTTTATTTCTGTTATTGTCCGGGAAAACGCGATGCAACACCTTGATGAAAGCGCTATCCTGGAAATGAAGAAATATATAAGATTTGAATCAGGAGAGGTGTTCTCAGCCGATAAATGCAATTCTTTCTTCATTTCGTACGAAAGGACTGAAAAAATGAAAAGTTCGCACCACTATGAACTTATTAAAGCAATAGAGGGCTAATACATAACATGGGATTTATAAGCAACATAGCAGGAACTATTTCAGATTCAATTAACTCGGAAATCAATGACCAGTATCTTGAGGCGTTCAGAACCGATTCATTAGGGCAGAACATGCTGGTAAAGCGTGCTCACCGCCTTAATTCCAACGGGCGCAACCAGGGCAGCAGCGACATCATCTCGGCAGGATCCAAAGTCCTTGTTCCTGAAGGCACTTATGCCCTCATGATCGACAACGGCGAGATTGCTGACTTAGTTGACACTCCCGGCCTTTATACATGGGATACTTCATCTTCAGCATCAGTTCTCTCCGGCGGCGTTAAGAGCGTTCTGAGTGATGCTTTCGACAGATTCAGATTCGCGGGCGAGATCACGAAAACCCAGAGGATCTACTACGTCAACGCCCTCGAGATAATTAACCAGACGAGCAGGGAATTCCTCAATGTGCCTTATCCCGATCCGGTGTACGGCAACCTTTACTTCAAGTTCAGGATAATGTTCTCTTTCAGGATAGTTGATCCTATTAAGTTCTTCAGGAAGACCGGCAAAGACACTTCCGTTTACGATTACATGGGCTCTGAATACAGCCCGAAAATGCCCTTCCTCGAAGTGCAGGACCACATGGAGGAGGCGCTCAATCTCTGCGCCACGCGTGACAAAGTCCCTTTCCCGAAGCTCCTCTCTGAAAAAAGTAAACTGAAGGACGCCGTCAACGAAGCCGTATCAAGGCAGTGGCTTGAAAACCGCGGCATGGTAGTCGAGTCGATCGCACTTACCGACCTGACACTCGATGAGGCTTCAAGAAAGCGTGTCGAGCAGTTCGATTCGGCAAAGCTTTTTGCTGACGATCCTGCTGCACTCGGCGCACTGGTTGCTTTAGGTCTTACGGAAGCCGCGCAGCTGGCAGCCTCAAATCCGGCAGGCGCTGCCGGCGGCTTTGCAGGCCTTGGAATGGCCGGCGCAGCCTCAACATATTCAGATCCCAACAGGCCTTTGGTTACAGCAAGAGAACTGGCCGAGACTCAAAAGTGGAACGCTCTCGGGAACTGCCCTTTCTGCAGCACAACGCTGCCCACGGGAGCACCTCAGGAACATTGCCCGGCGTGCTATGCAGATCTGAAAACGTATTATTCCCGGTAATACACCGGCAGAAAAAATCTTATCTAAAAGACAATGTATAGATCAGGAATGAAGACATGACACATAAAGAAACAGCACTCGATTATTTTGGCAGGAAATTCCATTGTTCACAGTCAGTTCTGGCAGCTTTCGCGCCTGAATGCGGACTAACGGAGGAACAGGCATTAAAGCTTGGTGCCTGTTTTGGAAGCGGCATGCGTAAGGGTGAAGTGTGCGGAGCCTGCGTAGGTGCCCTGATGGTACTTGGAGCATTATACGGACAGTATGATAAAGCGGATCCTGAGAGCCGCATCAGAGCGAATACGGTTAATGATAAGATGATGGAAAGATTCGCAAAGAAAAGCGGATCTTATATCTGCAATGATCTGCTCAAGTGCGACATCTCGACACCTGAGGGAGCAAAGTTCGCCTTTGACAACAATCTCTTCACGGAGTTTTGTCCCCTCATGGTCGCCAATGCCGTGGATGTTCTTGAAGAGATCATCGCGGAAACGGATAAAGAGCAAAATGATTTAAAAGGATAACAAAAAATGCTTAGTGAAGTTTTTCGCATACCTGAAATATATACAGAGATGAGCAGGAAAGGTTTCTTTAATATGGATACCTACTTGTGGCTTAATGATATGGAATGGATCCCAATCGAGAAGATCGGAGATTATGAATATGAGGACGGGGAGAGCCGCTCGGTAGTTCCTTTTGCTTTCACCGGAGGTGGAGATAAATGGGTATGGGTTATAGATGAGGGCGAAAATGATTATCCCGTCGGATTATGTGAAGGCGCAGAAGTAAACGGAATTTATTATGCCCGTAATACGCAGGATGCAATCTTAAGGCAGATCATTGAATTCGTATCCGGTTCGTTTTTTTATGTTGATTCAGAAGAGGCAAAATCCTACCAGTTCAGCGAAGCAGAGCTTAAGGAGCTGCTGGATAAATGGAGAAACAGTTTTGAAGGAATTCTAAGCGATGAACAATTGGAACTGATAAGCAGATTCAGTACCATGCCGTTGAAGCATATAGAAAGCAAATACGGCGAATGGTATGCTCTGCTTTCAGACGAAGAATCCGGTGAAATGATCAGAAAGTATCTTGGTTTTGACCGTTTAGATGATGAGTTTGAATGGTTTATCAGTTGATAAGATTTGAATTGTTTTTGGGGGAATAATATGGCAGAAGAGATATTGGTATTGATGGCAGATCTTGATGAAGAATCACAGCGCATAATGGGCGGGTGGTATGGAAAACTCCATGAAAAGGGCTTTACCGGTGTGCAGACACCGAACCTTCCGTTCCACATAACCCTTGCCTGTTTTGCTTTGGATAAAGAGCAGGAAGCAGTAGAGGAGATGGAAGAACTCGCTAAACGTTTTCCTGCAATCCCTGTGCACATGAGCCACATGGGTATGTTTGCAGGCGGCAAGATCCTTTTCGCAGCTCCGGATATGAATCCTGCAGAACTTCTGAACCTCCGTCAGGCGATCAAGACGGAGAAGCAGGAGAGGTTTCCGTGGACTCCGCATTCAACGATCCTGATCGATGACGCGGAGAAAATACAAAAGGCGCTGCCGGTCTTGGTCGAGGATTTTCATCCTTTCATGGGAAAGATCACAAGACTTCATCTGTGTGCTTTCTGGCCGACGAGAGAGGTCGCCGCAGTATATCTCAAAGAGTGATCTGAAGTAAATGATTTAGAATCAAAAAGCCCGGAACCATGACGGATCCGGGCTTTGATCATATAATCCTTATTCCTCTTTGAGTATCTTTACGGGTTCGAGCTTTGTGATGCTCCTGCTGCTTATGAGTGCAGTGATTACGGCGCACGCAAGGATAATTACTGCGGTTGCAAGGAACCACACGGGATCTGTCGAAGCGCTGCTCTGTCTGATTCCGAATGAGGAAAGTGCAAGGAGCGTAAGCTTATCCGAGAATGCGATGTGGAATACAAAACCGATCAGGATGCCTAAGACTATGAGCGGAATGTTTGTCATCAGCGTTCTTCTGATAAGCTCTCCGGATGTGTATCCGAGGGCCTTTGATACGCCGAGGCTGGTCCTTTCGCGGATTACCTGTGCGCGGGTCAGGAGAAGCTGGGTAAGTATGACGACAAAGCATGTTGCGATAACGAAGACTAAGCAGATAGTTTCCATCGCCAGTATTATCGAATCGATCGATTCGGACATGAATGTCTCGAAAAGAATGAACTGATAATCCGGGAACTTATCTTCCAGTTCGTCCTTCACTTCTTTGGCTTTTGAAGAGTCCTTAAGATAGATTATCGTGTACTCGGGTTTGAAGTCAGGGTTGATCCTGAGAGCACCCTCCTCAGACATGAGCCCCTTTTTGCCCATGTTGTTAAACTTCTGGTCGATACCGGAAACGGTGTAAGCAACAGTTGAACCGTCAACAGCCTTTATGTTGACTACGTCTCCGGACTTTGCTCCGAGCCTGTCGGATTCGACGACTGATAACACGATCTCGTTGCCGTTTGCCGGGAGATGGCCTTCAATAACGGTCTCCTGGTTTAAGATATTGACATCACCGTAAACGTCGATGCCGAGTGTTTCGGAGTTTTCAAGATACGTGACCTCCACATTCTGGACGGTTGTCCATGTGTTGACCTTTTCAACATCCCCATGTCTGCGGGCCTCATTTTCGAGTTCTTTATCACCATATGTCGGGACCTGGATATCGGAGATCTCAAGTCCGATCATGTTCAGTATGTTCGACTGGTCCAAAGCCCAGTTCTGGTACATCGAGAAACCTTCGCAGGTTGACATCGTAAGGAGTGCAACGATCAGTGTGATGAAGATGCTGCGCTTTACAGAACCGAGATTGTTCTTTCCTGCCATGACAAGGTTCAGCGGCAGGCGGCTCTTCTCGAGCGGGAAGTGATTCTTCCTGAAATTGTGTGATGTGATACCGCTCCTTAATGCTTCCAGTACAGTAAGCTTTTTATATGATGTGGTGGCGATGAGTGATCCCAGGAATACCATAGCGGGAATTCCGATGACTGTTGCAAGAAGAGGCGGAACTGCGATGCCGGAATAGCCCTTCAATCCAACGAGCATGCCGGTAAGTATATTGAGAGGTCCGCCGATGAAGATTCCGGCAAAGATCGCTGCAACTGTTGCGAGAACTGCTATGATCATCTGCTCCATGACACAGGCAAAACGGAGTTCCTTTGCAGTATAGCCGGTGGCCTGCAGCAATCCTATGTTCTGGATGTTGAGCTCGATGAAGTTTTTGATCGAGAAGTGCATGATGATTACGGACATTGCAACCAGAGTCAATGTGAACACCATTATGATGCCGCTTGCCATGTCGGCCAGCATTACACAAGATAAGATCATAGTGTTGCGGTCAACGGTTACCAGTGACAGATCCTTCGGAAAAGCCTTCTGGACCGCAAGCTCATATTCGTGAAGATCTGTATTATCCTTCGCGTTTGCGTAGGTCATCGTTATGGGTTCGGAAATATCCTCGAACTCTTTGAAGATGTCATGACTTACATATGCAATGATGCCGCTGATGTTCCTCGCGTTGGCGAAGTACAGATTCTCAACAAAGCCTGCAACCTTGAAGTTGTATTCCTTGTTTCCCATGGGGAAGTGGAGCTCATCACCGGCATTTATCGACGATGACAGGTAATACGGGAGCACGATCTCGTCATCTTTAAGGTTGTTGAACTCTTCCGGGAACTTGTTGAGTTCCGTTGGTCTTGATGAATCGAAAACAAAGAATATGTTTGCTGAAGCATCCTCTTTTGCCATGTCTCCGTAGTAATATTCCGAACTCAGCTGGATGCAGGGGATCGTCTCGCATTTTTCCGTCAGATCCACTGATGCAACTTTAGCCTGCATATCTTCTTCCGTTATGGGCTGCGCGAAAAGCAGGAGGTCCGACACGTTGTTCTTTTCGATGACTTCGTTAACGGCATTGTTTCCGGACATTATGAGCGATGTGCTTGAGAACAGGAGCACAGCTGCCATGAATATCAGCGCAAACAGGATCACCGCTTCACCCTTGTGCTTTTTTAAGTTGTTTTTTGCAATAAAGAATAATGAATTCATGTTTACCACCCCATATCTGTGAGGAATGTGCGGAGCTCTCTGTGGCGCTCCTGATTCTGGCCTTCATAAGGAGAGAGTGTGATCTCATCGCAGATGACACCGTCTTTTAAGTAGAGGATCCTGTTGCCTCTCTCAGCTGCTGCGACAGTGTGTGTAACCATTACGATGCTCTGTCCTCTTCTGTTCATCTCAGTAAGGACATCAAGGACCGACGCCGTATTCTGCGAGTTAAGCGCGCCCGTGGGTTCGTCCGCAAAAAGGATCTCCGGCTCGTTGATAACTGATCTTACAAGTGCGACCCTCTGCTTCTCACCGCCGGATAACTGATTCGGGAACTTGTTGTAGCAATTCTCTTCAAGTCCAACCTGCTTCAGGAGTTCCTTTGCACGTGCTGCGATCGCTTTTCTGTCGCGGCTCTTGAGGAGTCCTGATACGATGATGTTATCCAGGACACTCATCGTGTCGTTAAGGTAGTTCTGCTGGAAAACAAAACCGCAGTGCTTTCTTCTGAAGAGCGCGAGTTTATCGTTGTTGTAATTTGAGATGTCCTCATTGCCGTATATAACAGCTCCAAGGCTCGGGCGGTCCATGCCGGAGAGTGCATAAAGGAGTGTGCTCTTGCCTGCGCCTGAGTCTCCCATGATTACCGTGAAGTCGCCTTTCCTGATCTCAAGGTTAAGATTCTTTAAGACGTGCTGCTGAACGCTCTCATTGGAGAATGTCTTGCAGAGGTCTCTTGCTGTAAGTACTGTTGTAGTCATATGTTTTATCCCTTTCGTTTGGTTTTGTCAGAATTCTTACACTGCGATTGTACGACTCCTTCAGGAAGAATACTTTACACAAGCCTTGCTCAATCCTTAACTGTTTCTTACATGAATCCCGACAGGGTTCTGCCCGCTGATTGTTGTGCTATACTTCGAAATATGAATTATAACTGTTTAATAATCGATGATGAGACAGATCTTTCCCGCATGACGCAGGAATATTTTGAGATGTTCGGTGTTACATGCGCTATTGCTTCCTCGTCCGGCGAATGCCTGGCTTTCCTTGAAGATAACACCGCAGATATCTTCCTTTTGGACATTAACTTAGGTGATGACAGCGGCTTTGCCCTCTGCAAGACACTGCGCGAGAAGTACGATACGCCTATCCTTTTTATCTCTGCGCGCCAGAGCGACGATGATGTTCTTGTTGCACTTAACATAGGCGGTGACGACTATATAAAGAAACCATATACATTAAGCGTTCTCTTAGCCAAGGTTAAGGTTCAGCTCAAAAGACTTGAAGCCGTAAAGCAGCTTAGCAGTTCCGCAGCAGCAGCGCCTGCCGGCGAGATATTTACAATCGATCCTGCTACCATGAGCTGCACCGTTGAAGGAAGAACCGTCTCCCTTAAGTCAAAAGAGTTCGCACTTTTATCATGTCTGTACGCTCATAAGAACACCATCGTTACAAAAGATGTTCTTTTCAATGAAGTATGGGGCGATTCCTTCTACTCTGACAGCACTCTTAACGTCCATATCCGCCGCCTGCGCGAGAAGATCGAGACAGATCCCAACGAACCCAGGTTCATCAAGACTATCTGGGGCACAGGATACATTCTGGAGACAGATTAATGAAGATCCGGGTAATCGCGGTCATATACACTCTTCTTATGCTGGGCGCAGGCCTGTTCTTATGGACAAGGCTTGATAAGAATCCCTTTTCGATCGACATGTTAGATCTCAATACCAAAAGTGACGAGATCGAAGCAAGTCTCTCTTCGGGTGCATCAGTTGAAGCGCTCGAATCTGAATACGGCTGTGATATCGCGCTTCTTACAGATGGTAATTATGAATCGGTGAATAACCGTTTTATAAAGGAAGGCATGGCAGTTTTCGATTATATGGAAGACGGCGTAATCAAGGGCAAGATCGCTTTTGATGTCCGCAACGATGAGAAAGCCGAAATGGTCAGAACATTGAAGACCGGGCTTATCCGGATAATAGTTTCCGTATACATCGCGGGAATGATCCTTATTGTTTTAATCTGGTATTTCTATATAAGACCTTTCAAGAAGCTCTCGTCTTTTGCAGCGAACGTGTCAAAGGGCAATCTGGATACGCCGCTGAATATGGATAAGCATAATTATTTCGGCGCGTTCACGGAATCCTTTGACCGTATGAGGGAAGAACTGAAATTATCCTCTGAGCGCGAAGCCGCGGCCAACAGGAGCAAACAGGAGCTCGTCGCAGAGCTCTCACACGACTTAAAGACGCCTGTAGCAACGATCCAGGCCACATGCGAAGTCATGGAGATCAAGTATGAGGAGCCTGATATCAGAGAGAAGGTCTCTGTGATCAAGTCGAAGGCCGCCTCCGTGGAACAGCTCGTCGATAACCTGTTCCGCGCGACTCTTGATGATCTTGAGGAACTGAAAGTATCACCTAAAGAGGAGAGCTCTCTCATAATCGATGACATGTTCAGAGATCTGAGGTTCTACGGCACTGTCGAGCGCAAGGCATCCACGCCCGAATGTCTTATCTTTGTTGACAGATTAAGGCTGGAGCAGGTAATAGATAATATCGCAGGCAACTCATTTAAGTATGCCGGCACACCTCTGGAAGTCGATTTCAGATCAGATAAGGACAGCATCCGCGTGATCCTGTCAGACAGGGGCCCGGGCGTTCCTGAAGACGAACTTGCGATGCTGACGACGAAGTTCTACAGGGGAGCAGAAGCTTCTGAATCAGGCAAGGACGGATCGGGCTTAGGCCTTTATCTTGCATCGCTCTTTATGGAGAAGATGGGCGGCGGACTTGAATTAAGGAACCGTGACGGCGGCGGTTTTACGGCCGAGATCATTATCAAGAAGGCATCTTAAACAAGCATTGTTGTGTGAAAGGCACCGCTTATTTATCAGCACTATCGCAAAGGGGCATTTTTCGAGCAAAAATTACATAAAAAGGGCATTTTATATAATTTTCGCCATTTTTGGAGCCCTTTGCGATAGTGCTGCTTCTTCTGAAAATAAGCCAATCTTAATGTTACGTTAATGTTCGGCTATCTTCCTGTTAAGGATGGGCAGGTATTATGTACCCATACAAAACAGGAGGATAATTTGGAATGGATGACACAATCTTAAAGATCAGTAATCTCTCTAAGACATATGGCTCGAAAACAGTACTCGACAATGTGTCCTTTGAGATCAAGAGAGGAAAGATCTACGGCTTTATCGGAGAAAACGGTGCAGGTAAGACCACAGCGATAAGAGCCATTACAGGCTTAAGCCCCATTGAACACGGCTCGGTTGAACTCTTCGGAAAGTCTGATGAAGCCGGTCTTGCAAAGGCTCGAGGAAAGCTCGGCTGCCTTGTTGAAAAACCGATCCTTGAACTTAATAAATCTGCCAGGGCAAACCTTATGTCCGTGCAGCTTCTCTACGGTAACAATGACAGCGGCAGGATAGATAAAGTATTGGAAAGAGTCGGTCTTGGCGACGTTAAGAACAAGAAGGTCGGCAATTTCTCGCTCGGCATGAAGCAGAGATTAGGCATTGCACAGGCACTCATAAATAACCCTGAACTCCTTATATTGGACGAGCCGGTAAACGGTCTTGATCCGATGGGAATGGTAGACGTAAGAGAGCTCCTTATTTCTTTATGCAGGGATGATGGGATCACGATCGTTGTCTCATCCCACATCCTTGCTGAGCTCTACCAGCTCGCGACAGATTACATCGTCATCTCGCACGGCAGGATCATTTCCGCATTCTCAAAGAATGATCTGGATAATCTCTGCACAACGCATATTGTTATGGAGACTGAATGTAATGACACTGCGATCGAGATCCTTGCAGCAAACGGACTTTGCGGCGTCGACAACGACGAAGGAACTATCATGATCTTTGATAATGTTGAGACAAGGGATGTGGCAAAACTCATGAAGGATCACAATCTGCTTGTAACGCATTTGGCAAAGCATGAGAGAACACTTGAGGAATACTATATTGAACTTTTGGGGAGGGGCGCATAATGGGTACTTTATTAAAATGGGAGATGAAGCAGACTTTCTCTTCTAAATCATTCTGGATAATAGGCGGCGCGATCATCACGCTTCCTGCGCTGATGCTTTTCGCAACGCTCGCATTAAGCAGCGGAATGACAGGTTATAATGCGTTCCTTGAGGGTCTTAGCAACTACAATGCTTTTGTAATTTTCCTGATCGGTGTTTTCGCAGGCATCCATGTAACAGGCGCATTTGATGGACGTAAGATCCAGTCGGCAGTCATGGCAGGCAACAGCAGATTTGCCATTCTCTTGTCGAAGTTCATCTCATACTCAACGGCAGTCGCTTTGTACAGTGTTGCAGCAACCACAATTACCACAGCTATCGCTTTTGGAATGCAGGGTGTAACCGGTATCGACGGAAGCTTTGCAAGAGAGATCATTGCTAGAATATTTGTCTATACTGTAGTTGAGATCGCTTATTCTGCAACATGCTTCTTCGCATCCATGTTCATAAGACACTTAGGCGGCGCGATCGGCCTCAATCTCGGACTCATGCTGATGTCAAACGTCATCGCTCAGCTCCTTCTCAACTTCGATTGGGCAGAGAGATTCGTAAGACTTACACCCGTCGGACAGTCAATGTTCGTTCTCATAGACATGAGCAACAGCAACATCGTTATGGCACTTGTTACTTCAGTAGCTGCGATCGCAGCAGTCATCGCGCTTTCTTACGTAAAGTTCAGAAGGGAAGAACTTAAGTAACAACCGGTTGTATATATATTCGGAAGGCGGCTGGAATCATTCCGGCCGTCTTTTGTTTTGGTTGAAGTATAATTAAATAAATATGGGGGAAAGTATTCCAAAATGTTTAAGAAAAGGCATTTTAGGACATACAAAGGACACACGCACATTGTAGATTATTTCCATGGGAGGATATTTTGATGGCCAGGATATTGATCGTAGAAGACAATGAAGAGCTGCTTGCGCTTGTATCTGATTTTTTCAGGAGCAAGGGTTCTTTTTATGTTGATACTGCTCCTGACGGTAACTGCGCACTGAGCTTTATCAGCGTGAACGAATACGATCTGGCGATCCTGGACATCATGCTTCCCGGCACTAACGGATTTGACGTCTGCAAAGCCCTGCGCGGGAAAAGCAAGTGTCCAATTGTTTTCCTGACAGCGCTCGGTACTGAAGAGAACATCCTCAGAGGTTATGAGATAGGTGCTGATGAATATATGGTAAAGCCCTTCTCACTTAAGGTGCTGTATGCAAAGTGTCTGGCACTTCTTAACAGGACTGATGCAGAACTTCGGAAAGAACCTGTGCTCGAATGCGGGGATATAAAGCTCTATCCGTTAAGGATGGACGTGGAAGCCGGCGGACGTAAGATCGTCCTTGCTCCCAAAGAATATTTCCTCCTGAAGACTCTCATGGAGAACAAGGGGATTGTCCTCGGAAGAGACAGGTTATTGGATCTTGTATGGGGATTGGGCTTTGACGGTTCGGACAGAGTCGTGGATACACATATTAAGAAATTAAGGAAAGCGCTCGGGCATTCCGGTGAGGCGGTCAGGACCGTAATCGGCGGCGGTTACAAGATAATGTGACCGGAGGGAAACTTCATGGGAGAACGTAAAAAGACAAAGAGTGTAATTACTGAGCCTAAGTTCGGGAAGATCTTTCTCGTCAGGTATATTATTGTCCTGATCCTTCTTGCAGGGTTTGCTGTCTATGCTTTGTATGAACTTAATGGACATGTCCAAAGCGAGAGGCATGATTTTATAGATTCCTGCATGTACGATATAGTTGACCTTACTAAAAATCTTTACGATGAGGAACCGGGTTCAAATAAATACATAGCTTATTTTGCTCAATTAAGAGCGGAAATCGCCCAGCTTAAGAGTATTGACTATACCGATGCGGAAGTCTATGTTGACGGTCAGAACATTGAGGTGGATGATACCGCATGGTTTAGTCTTCATAGAAAAGACGAGTTGGACATAACACAGGACGAGGATTATTTCGATACCTACAATTCGTATATGATCGAAGATATCTCGTATCTTGATCCTGTAAAAGAATATATGAACGGCAAGTTTGACGAGCGGAAACAGATGAAAATGTATTTCGATTTTGTTCGTGACCCCATATTCGGACGCAGAGAAACGGTTGGTAATTTCGATTACTTCAGGGATTACAGATTAGTGACAGCATATATCAATTGGAAAGATCAAACGTTCATTCCCGGCGTTGTCAAAGTCGTTTACTTCAATGAAGAATATGAGATCGATTGCACGCCTGCCGACACTAAAGGATATGAGAAGATGCAACTTAATCACTTCCGTTATTGTGAATCCGGAGCATGTTTGAATTTCTGTTACCGGATAAATCCCGCGGAGCCTTCTGATAAGTACTATTGGTATATCGTTCCTTATAAAGAATGTGAAGCTATGCAACCGAATAGGAAAGCGGGAGAACCATATTATTTCACAGATCGCGAACACTATATGTATGAGCCAATGCTGAAGGACCTGCCCTGGCATGTCGGAATAAAGGCAAGAGAGCTTTCTGTCTTTAAACTTGCACCGTTTTCACTTTGTCTGATCGTTATCGTATATTTACTTTCTTCCGCGCTGGCTGCGTTTGTTTGGACGGTTGTTAAGTATCAGAGAGATAAGACAGTCTGGAAGATCTTCGAATACAGGATCAAGACTACTGAAGCAATGGCACACGATCTTAAAACGCCCCTGTCAGCTATCATGGCTTATGCCGAGAATATAGAATCATCTGCCGATGATCCCGAGAAGACCCGCGAATATTCAAGGCATATCAGTGACAGGGTCGGTTCGATGAACGACATGATCGAAGGCATTCTCGCGTATTCGAAAAGTGAAGCCGGAAATCAATCTGTAAGCAAAGACGATGTGGATGTTGTAGCACTCGTTAAGCAGAGCTGCGAAGAGTTCCCTTATATGCTGACAGATATAAACGGAATGGGTGTTGTTCTTGAGACAGACAGGCGGCTCTTTAAGCAAGTTATAGATAATCTTCTTTCTAACTGCGACAGATACGGTGATACGGAAAGCGTGGTCGACATATCGATCGATCCTAAAAAGCTTGTTATCACCAACAAAACCGATAAGACTTACGACGATGTCAATTCACTAAAAAAGCCTTTTGTAAAAGGCGAAGATTCGAGAGGTGCAAAAGGCACGGGACTTGGGTTATCCATAGCGGAAAACAACCTGAATATCCTGGGCTACAGGCTCGAACTCGTATCTGAAGAAGGAACGTTTAAAGCAATAATTCACTTTGGATAATAGTGGGAATAGGAAATGGAACAAATGCCTCTGCGCTTTTAAGTGCGGAGGTTTTTGTTGTCATGGGATATAATTAGAAACAGCATCAGGACAGGAGGCACATATGAGAAATATCACTTTAGGCCGTACAGGCATAACCGTTCCGCAGAATGCATTTGGCGCGCTTCCGATCCAGAGGATAAGCACCGAAGATGCCGTAAAGTTATTGCGCAAAGCATATGACGGCGGCATGAGATTTTTCGATACCGCGAGAGCATATTCCGACAGTGAAGAGAAGATGGGAAAAGCTTTCGAAGGCATGCGCGAAAAGGTCTTCATCTCATCAAAGACCATGGCCACTACTAAAGATAAATTCTGGTCAGATCTTGAGACGTCCTTAAAGCTTCTCAAGACCGATTATATTGATATCTATCAGCTCCACTGTGCCGCAAGATGCTACGGCGAAGGTGACGAACTCTATGAATGCATGAAGGAAGCAAAGGCGCAGGGCAAGATACGTCACATCGGTATCACCGCTCATAAGATAGGCGTTGCGGAAGATATCATTGCCAGCGGTCTTTATGAGACACTGCAGTTCCCGTTCTCTTATCTGGCATCAGACAGGGATATAGCTCTCGTGAATAACTGCGAAAAGGCAGGCATGGGCTTCATTGCCATGAAGGGCTTATCAGGCGGGCTTCTCACCAATTCCAAAGCGTGCATGGCTTTCATGAGCGAATATGAAGCGCTCCCGATCTGGGGCGTTCAGAGGGAATCAGAGCTGGATGAGTGGCTCAGCTTTTTCGAGAACGAGGTCACGATGACTGACGAACTCAGGACCTTTATTGATAATGACCGCAAGGAACTCCTGGGCGAGTTCTGCAGAGGCTGCGGCTATTGCATGCCATGCACAGTTGATATCACGATAAACCAATGCGCGAGAATGAGCCAGATGATAAGGCGTGCGCCGTCCGAGAACTGGCTTACGGAACACTGGCAGAATGAGATGATGAAGATCGAGAACTGTGTTGACTGCGGCATCTGCAAAACAAGATGCCCTTATGAACTCGACATACCGAACCTTCTAAAGAAAAATCTTCAGGATTATAAAGAGATTCTCGCAGGAAAAGAGATCTGAAAATGCAAATCAAAACGGCGTTCTGATGCACAGAAACGCCGTTATTTTTGTAGTTGGTACCGGATTCAATTACCCTTCCCAGTATGCTTTAGGCGGAATGTCTCTTCTCGTGGTGCCTTCCTGCTGAGCTACGGTGTATTCACCGGATTCGTCTACATACAGGTTTTCGTAGTTCGTATCCATCCATGAGCCCTCAACGACATAGATCGTTATGTTCTTGAAAGAATTGATAGGCATGGTTGAAATACCTTTTCCGGGCTCGCCGCTGGTTGTCCATTTTTCAAGCTCGACTTCGGCAGGGAAATAGATTGCCATCTCGCCGCAATCCCAGAAATTGCTAAGGCCGTTTATATACTTGAGTGACTTCGGAATGGTTACGGAACGCAGACTCTTACATCTGTTGAAAGTTGCCAGGTTAAAGGTCGTTATGGAATCGGGGAGATAGACCTCTTCAAGAGCCGTGCATCCCTGGAAAGCTCCCGAGCGAAGTTCGGTCAAACCCTCGGGAAGAACAACCTTTGTGATCTTCTCGCATCCTGCTAAGCCATAAAAATCCGTAACACCTTCAGGAATGATTATCTCACCTTCGAGATTTTCTTCGATCTCTTTGTCTGTGTATAGATCATGATCCGGGCAAAAAAGCTTGACGTCATCGAATTCCACGAGTTTAAAGTATTTATAGTAATGACCGTCTTTGTCCGGAGCTGCCGGATCCTTGCTCTTTGAATCTGTTTTTGTTTCTTTTCCTCTTTCTGTTTCTTCTATAGCGGTCTTATCTGCCTCGGGTATTTTTGTGTCACCCTTATTGTTAAGCACACCTAGTGTGATTCCCGCGGCTGCGCCTACAACAACCACAGTTGCTGCGATACCGATAATTAAACCTTTGTTGATCATAATCCCTGTTCCTTTCTTTGCTGCCTGTGCAGCCATTTTGGGTGCGGCTCCTGATGTGGGAGCCTCTGCTGATGCGGACAGGGTTGAAAGTGAAGCGGGCATAGCCTTGAAGGGCACCTGCTCTGCTTCTTTGATAAACAGTTTGCTCAAGAACGGTATAGCCATACCGTACAGCTTCGTGTCGTTTTCTTCTTCATACTTCTCGACCTCCTTCTTGATCTTTTTCTTGGCAAAATTCAGACGCCACAAAACTGTTCCCTGGGGGATTCCTAAGCTCTCTGCGATCTCCTTCGTGCTCATCTCATCAAAGTAGAAGAGGATAAGTGTTCTTCTGACATCTTCAGACAAAACGTTGTTGATGATGTCCATGATGATCTTGCGCGTGTCTTCCGACTCGACGATCGAATCCGGCAGGAAGTCCTCCGGGACTGCTTCGACTGAGTCAAAGAACTCATCTTCAACATTGTCTGTCTTCGTCCTTGTGAGACGGTTAAGACACTTGTTGGCAGCATTCTTCTTAAGCCATGCGGTAACTTTGCTCTTATCCTTGATTGAATCGTAAGATTCGATCAGGGATACGAAAGTGTCCTGCACGATGTCCTCAGCGTCGGCCTCATTTTTGAGAAGAGCCATAGCTGTCCAGTACACCGCTTTGTAGGCTTCGTTGTAGATCTGCTCGAGTTCTTTGTCTGTCATGTCTTTTGCCTCCTTAAGTCCGCATCTGTCTTATAGACACATAAGCGATGCGGATTATTGGGTGGTTCGAGAAAAATTTTTTCGCTTTTTATATTATCACGCGAATAGATTATAATATTTATTTGAGAGAATATTGAGAAAAAGATAAGCGGGAGCATTATGCACACGACAGATAAACTGAAGACAGGCTTCTTTCAAAAAGAGATAAAGATCTCGTTCAGCAAGTTCTTTCTGGCTTGCATGATCTATCTTGTGCTGCCGATAGTTATCTTCTTCATAGGTTATCTGAAGATCTGGTGGGCAATACTTTTCTCTGTCCTCACGGTCGGAAGCGCAGCGTGGGCATATCTTGACATAGCAAAGAAAAAGCCCGGAACGGCTCTTGCGGAAGAAGAGAAGTCTGTCACCATAAAGGCTTCATACTTTTTGTGGCTCATTCCGTTTGCATTATTCTTCCTTTATCTCGGAGGCGTCGGCGAATTCGGCTGGGCAATCGGTGATCACCGCGTCCGCTACGCAACTCTCAATGACCTGATCAATTACAAGTGGCCTGTCATTTACGATTTCTCGACGCAGCAGAATCCTGTTGTTGCAGAGACTTTAGGTGAGGGCAAGGTGGCGTTTGCTTATTACTTCGTATTCTGGATGGTCCCTGCCATATTCGGCAAACTCTTCGGCCTTCTGACGGCAAGGATCGTTCTTCTCATATGGTCGGCGATAGGCTTGATCCTGGTAACTTTAGGTGCGCTGATCCTTTACGGCAAACAGTCCAGATTCCTTTTTATCGGTATCATTCTCTTTGCGGGCTTTGATGTATTCCCGTATCTGTTCAATGAATATGTGCGCGGGTTTGGCGCGACATGGGAGGACTGGACCTGGCATTTCCGTGTGGTCGGAAACTTCTACCAGTTAATGAATGTGTTCCATCAGTCGATCCCGGGATGGCTTATAACGATCCTTCTCCTGTTATGCACGAACTCGAAAAGCATCGGACTTCTTGGCTCTCTGATGTTCTGCTATTCGCCGTGGGCTGCTATCGGCATCCTGCCGATGTGCATCTGCAAGATTGTGGTTACCAACAGGAAGCTCAAGGCAAAGGAAGTACTTAAGAACCTGTTTACTATCGGTAACCTTGTAGCGCCGGTAGTCTTCATTGTATGCTTTGCGACATTCTATACAGCTAATTCCAATGCGACATACGATTACGGCTTCATATGGACATTCTACGAATCCAAGCCCACCATGCTGATCGATTACCTGGCTTATGTTGTTTTCGAGTTCGGATTATGGGTATTGCTCATACACAAGAAGTATAAGAAGGACTGGATGTTCTGGTGCGCTTTCATAACGATGCTGATCATTCCGATCTATAAGATGAGCGGTCCTAATGATCTGCTCATGAGAGGCTCGATGGCGCCTCTGTTTGCGATCTGTCTTTATGCCGTGATGTTCGTAAATGACAGCTTCAACGAGATGATGGAAAAGGGCAACAGGAAGGTCAAGCCGAGACTTATAGTTCTGACGCTCCTCGTTGCCGCATACACGAGCTTCAACTTTATGCTGACATCAACGCTCCTCACGTCCATGACCTATATGAAACTGGAACCTGAAGCTGACATCAAGACCGGCATCGAATCTTTCGGCAACATCAATGATGAGCAGTATATTGTTATGGTACAGGCGCAGTTCTACGTGTATGATTACGAGAATAACGTATTCTTTAAGTATCTGGCAAAGTAATTACGTTTAATAATTCTAATGGGGAACTATATATGGAAGACATTACCAATGTATTTGATTTCTATAACAGCGGCGCTGAGAT
>JAEFBA010000100.1 GCA_016292145.1 Saccharofermentans sp. | reverse complement strand
TCGGTTCCAGTAGCTTCATAAGATTAAAGTCACTAGCCGGCGCAAAGCTTAACCGGTAGGACTGCCTGCTTAACCTCTCTCAGGCGAGGTCTTCGGTGTACGTACACTCCCGCGAGAAGATAGGCGGAAGGACGGTAGCCTTAGGCTGCTACGAGCTCTGTGTTGTCTGCAATTACTTGCAATTCCCCGTTTTTTAAGGAGGCACAACGAGGATCCTCCACCCGCTTTCCCGACATCAGAAGCCCCGTCGAAACCAGTGCATCCCCGTATCAGAAAAGTGGAAAACCGATTAGTTTTCCAGACGCATATTATATATGCTTTGGCCTGATTGCTCAACACAAAAAGAAGGACCGCTTTGCTGCGGTCCCTCTTGCATAATGATCAATTACTTTAAATATCAGAGTTCGTCGTCGAAGTTAAGATCCTTAGTAACATCGTAAGGTTCGAAGCTCTGGCTGATGATGTCCTGAGCGTCCTTGATCTCAGATGCCTCTACTACGTCATCAGGTACATAGGGAGCGGGTTCTTCAACCTTCTCTGAATATCCCGTATCGTAAGGATCAAGTCCGTCGTACTTCTTGTAAGGATTGATAAGGAGCTCTGTGCCGCAATAATAGCACTTGGATACGAAAGGCTTGTTCTCCATCTTCTGAAGGCCCTTGCCGCAGGAAGGACAATTTGCGATGGTCTTATAATCTGTTCTCTTCTGGAGAAGAACGGCCTCGTTCAATGCCTTGTCGAGTTCTTCGTTTGTTGCGCCGTGCTCTTTGAGCATGATCCAGAAAGCGTGGAGAAGATAAGTCTGCTTTTCAACTTTTTGTCTGAGTATTTCGACTTCTTTGATCGATGAATACTCGTTCTTGATCTCTGTCTCTTTGCCCGGTTCCTTCATGCCACGGAGAAGCTCATCTGCTTCATTGACGCTCTTGAGCTTTGCCATATCCCTGATCATGTTAGGATCGAAATCTGCCATAATGCCTACCTCCTCAAGTTATGTTTGTTTGCCCTATCTACTAATATATCAAACTTTTTGGATTTTCAATTGTAAATTCTTACTTGAGGAATTCTGAGATGGCGACAGCTACTTTATAAGGAGTCTCGCTGTTTGTAACGAGGGCATCGTCGTCGCTGTTGGACAGATATCCGACGACAAGCTGGTAGGACTTTACCGAATCTGCATAGTTAAGACCGGTATACATATTTGACTGTACGACACCTAAGGAAGTACTGCCTATCTCTTCAGCGACAAGTTCAGCCAGCTTCTTTCCTTCCTTTACGGCATTCTTTGAATAGCTGCCTGTGGAAGGAACATAGACCTTTACGCCTTTGATATCATTCTCGGGTGCACTGTCGGCATGGAGTCTTATGAAGCAGTCTGCTTTGTTGTCCGTTGCGATTTTCGCGCGCTCGATATTGGAGATATCCGCATCGTTGGAATCTCTTGTGAGGATGACCTTCGCGCCGCATCCTTCCAGATATTCTCTTAATACCAGAGCATACTGGAGAGTGAGCTCATATTCCTTGGCGCCGCTGTTGACGCCTACGGCACCGGATGTTGCCTTGTCTTTCTCAGCCGTAGAACCCTTGTAGACTTTCTCGAGCTCGGTGTTGGGATTTTCCTGATGACCGGGGTCGATTACGATGACCTTGCCCTTGAGATCAGGGTGATCCTCCTTGAGCGTTATCGGAGTAGGGGTAGGTGTGGCAGGTACCGGCGTGGGCGTATCTGAAGGTACAAATGTGGGCTCGGAACCAATGATACCAAGTCCGTCCGGAGTAGTTGCGATGGTCTCCTCCGCGGTCATGCCGAACATCTTGTTGAAATTCCTGTCTATTTTCTGTTTATTGAACAGATAGAAGATATAGCCGAAGCCGATTATCAGCAGGGCCATGAGGATACCGATGGCAACGCTCTGAAGGGACGCTTCTTTGGATCTCGGAGGTTCCTTAGGCTCTTCTTCGATAATGACGGGTTCTGCTTTGATATGCTCAGGTTCTATCTCTGCGGGTGCTTTTGCAGGCTTTCTGTCAAACTTGAAAAAAGGAGCTGCGGGCTTATTGCTTACAGGCTTCTTATTAACAGGTTCGGCTTTCTGCGGTTGTTTGGCCGGTGCAGCCTTGGGCTTAGTTGCTTTAGGCTGAACGGGATGCTTTATATCAGCGCCATGCTTGTCGGGAGCTTTGTTCCTGACGGCAGGGGAGGGATGCTTATCCTGAGGCTTGCTGCTTGAAGAAGGCTTCTTCTGGCTGCTTGCGGGCTGAGTCTTCTTAGCCTGAGCGTTTGCAGGCTGAGACTTCTTCTGACCATTTACAGGCTGCGGCTTCTTAGGCTGGCCGCCGGCCGGCTGTGAATGGCCCTTTGAAGGTTGTGCCTTCTTAGCCTGTCCATCTGCGTGCTTAGACTTCTGAGCGCTGCCGTTAGGGGAGGAGGGCTTTTTGCCTGATACATTTGCCTTGACCTGAGTACCTGTCTTTTTGGACGGGTGCCTTCTCTGGCCGGAGAGATACTTCCTTGTGAAGTCATTGATAAAAGCTTCTCTCTGGGAGGCGGGCATTGCGTGAAGACGGTCGTATAAGCGCTTCCTCCGCTCTTCGGGAAGATTCGCCAATATCTTTTTAAATTGTGCAAGATTGTCTTCGGGCATAATGACCTCCATTAAGGATAATACCATTCTTTATAAATACGGCAAAACAAATATTTATGTATATTTGCGGTATGCGTGAGGAAGGTTTTTCGAGCGCTTGGAACTGTTCAAAATTTAGTATTGAACAATGAATAGTAGTGTGCTATAAATGATAGTGACGGCGGGGCGCTTAGGAATAGGGGGCGCCCTTACAGCCCGTCAAATCGGAATGAAAGGGGATTTGCCATGAACAGCCAAATCAAGAAGGGCATTCTCGATCTGTGCGTGCTGGCCCTGCTCGAAAAGGGCGACAGTTACGGCTACGACCTCGCAGGTAGCCTCGCACGCAAAGTCGAAGTAGCAGACGGCACAGTTTATCCGATACTGCGCAAGCTCGCTTCTGAAGGCGTCGTATCGACTTACCTGCAAGAATCACAGAACGGGCCGCCGCGCAAATACTACCATCTCACGGATGCCGGACGTAACAAACTGAACAGTGACCGTGACGAGTGGATCAAGTTCTGCGGGGAAGTAAATGGAATATTGGAACGAGAGACTGGAGGAAAAGCTGATGAACAAGAGTGAATATCTTAACAAGCTCACCAATGAATTGGGGCACATGCCCTATGGTGATGTAAAAGACATCATCCAATCCATGGAAGAGCACTTTGACGAAGGCGTCAGCGAAGGCAGAAGTGAGGAAGAGATTGCAGCAAGCCTTGGTGATCCGGCTGAATTGGCAGCAGAATTCAAGGACGGTGCCAAGTTCAAACAGGTCATGAAGAGACGCAAGATTTCCGACAACTTCAAGGGACCTGACGGAAGAAGCAGGATCTTTGTAATCCTTTTCAATGTTTTTCTTGGAGTTGAGTGCTGGCTTATCCTTCTGGCAGCCATCTTTGCGGCATTCATGTGCCTTGCAGGTGATGCGGCACTTATCGGACTGATCGTGGCAGGACTTATTACAGGCGTTTTGACTGAGTTCCTGGTACCTTTCATTTTCCTGATACTTACACTTGTCTGTGTTGCCATCTTCCTTATTGCTCTCCTGATCCTCGGCATCAAGTACTATGCAAAGGGTCTCAAGGGCTACATCAGATGGAACAAGAACGTTTGGAACTACGGCTTAGGGGAGGACTGATCTATGAGTAAAAAAGATATTAAGCTTCTGATTACCGGAGCAATCGCTCTTTTCCTTGCTTGTTTCTTAGGTATCATTACCATCGTATTGTTCGCATTCAAGCTTGGAAACAAGGCTATGGAATATGACTGGAAGGGCGCTTTCAGCCATGTAACCGAACAGGTTCAGAGTATAGGCGATAATTAAAACAACAGTAAGTTTTTGGGATAAGGATAGAGAGGGGCTGTCTTAAGATTTAGGGCAGCCCCTGATCTTTGAACGCTTTTCTGCTAAATGCAGACTTTGTGTTATCTTTATCTGAGCACCAAATAATATGGAGAACATATGGAACCCAACCAAGAGATCGAATCAAGGATCGAAGAGGTCCTCAAGGCGGAGAAGGAGAACAAGATCCCCCGCATGACAAAAAGAGACTACATCATCGCTGCGGTCATAACCGTGATAGCCCTGATAGGGATAATCGGAGGATTCTTCTTATGAGCCGTAAGCATGATATAAACAAAGAAATCGAGAATGAAGTCTATTGCGGAACTTTGCCTGTTCTGCCCAAAGAGCGAAAATACGGATTTATCGATGCACTCCTCGTCTTATCAGGTTACTGCATCGCGACATGGAGCTATACGCAGGGCTCATACCTTGCAACACTTGTAGGATTCAAGCAGCTTCTGATAGGAGCTTTCCTTGCGGCGATATTCATGCTCATGATCTACCAGCTTCCGGTAATCATGTCGGCAAGATACGGAATTGATATATGGATCTGGCTTCGAAGCGTTTTCGGGCCTGCCGGAAATAAGGTCGTTACGATAATAATCATACTCGTAAATTTCCCGTGGTATGCAGTGTGTTGCGAACTGTTCGCAGACTCAATGGAAAATCTCCTGGGACTGTTCGGAATACAGCTCTTCAACGGGGCGCACCTTATCCTGAGCCTTTCCTGCGTTATCATCGGAACCATAATCGCTTTGCGCGGTGTCAGCACGATCACATGGACTACGAGAATACTCGTGCCGCTCCTTCTTCTGGTAGGCGTTGCAGTTGTCATTGTAGGCTTTACGTCAGTGCCTATGGATGTCATCTGGAACTACCAGCCTGAGCTCGCAGGAGATGCGGATAAGACAGTTAATTACGTTCTCAGCATCGAAGCAAACTTCGCTTTTGTCATTACGCTCGTAGGCGGCATGGCCGAAGTTCCGAGGCTCTGCAAATCAGAGAAATCAAGTTACTATGCAGGCGTTCTTGGACAGGGCGCAGCGGGCTCATTCTTTGTAGTAGTCGGCGCAGTCATGGCTATTGCCATGCAGTATGTAACAGGCAAGATGGTAGATGATCCGACTCTCATGATGGCTACTTTGTCAGCGCCTATCCTGGGTCTGTCATCGCTGTTGCTCGTTGCTTTCGCGAACATCGGAACACAGGCTGTAGGCTCTTATATCTACGGCGTCATGCTCAAATCGACGTTCAAGAAATCATCGTACAAAGTACTTGTCCTTGTGCTCGGCCTTTATGTCGCAGTGCTCTGTGTATGGGGCAAGATCACAGAATATTTCGGAAGCTTTCTGACGATCGGCGCGTGCGTTTATGCGCCTCTTGCAGCACTATTATTCGTTGACTTCTTCCTCGTAAGAAAGCAGAAGATTGACCTTAAGAGCGCATATGAATTGGAAGGCCACAATGCTTACAGATATTCGAAAGGTTTTAATATCGTCGGTATTATCTGCCTCGCATTGGGATTCGGATTTACGCTCCTTATCTTCGATCCGATCAATGTCGTGATCCACAATAAGATATTGTTCATGCTGACGCCGACGTTCGCGTCGTTCCTCTTTACGGGAGTACTTTATTACCTTCTCTGCAAGATCCCCGGAGTTCGCCGTTATGTCAGAAGAGACACTTATGCGGGACCTGACAAAAAGCCTTTTGACAGGGCGAAGGTGCCGCCGAGGCAGAACATTATATTGCTGCCTCTGATGTGGCTTGCCTGCAGGATCTTAACAGCGCCTTATAAGCTTAAGATCGACAAGAAAAACATGGACGGGATTAAGCCTCCGTTCCTGGTATTCGGCTCGCATAATTCCTTCATGGATTTCTACGTTACGCCGCTGGCTTTAAAGCCTTACCGCGCGAACTACATTTCCGAGCTTGAAGGATTCGAGAATTTCGGTGAATGGATCTACCGTCAGGTAGGGTGCCTTGGCACGAGAAAATTCATAAATGACCAGTCGCTTATAAAGAACATTACCCGCGTCATCAGGCGCGGCGACATAATGGTAATCTATCCTGAAGCAAGATATGCCAACGTCGGAACGAACTCGCATCTGACCAAAGCAAATGCAAAGCTTGCCAAGATGCTCAAGGTCCCTGTCGTAACTCTTAACATGCAGGGCAATTATCTTCAGCAGCCTATCTGGAACCTCAAGGAGAGAAAGGGCGCAAGGCTCCACGCCGAGTTAAAGTGCGTCGTAACTGCTGATGAGATCGGAAAGCTTTCCGTAGACGAGATCTTTTCGCGCATCTCAAAAGAACTAACTTACGATGAGTATAAGTACCAGCTCGAAAACAAGATCGTTATAGATGACGAGTGGAGGGCAGAAGGACTTCATTATCCTTTGTACCGCTGCAGAAAATGCGGCAAGGATTTTGCCATGACCACATCAGGCAGCAAGATCACGTGCAAATACTGCGGTGACTCTTATGAGATGGATGAGTTAGGTCAGCTCCATTCTTCATCGGGCGAGATAATCCACATTCCCGACTGGTACGAATGGCAGAGAGGTTTTGTCCATGAAGAGTGCAGGGAAGGCAGGTATAAGCTTGATATTCCCGTGCGTATCTGGGCTTTGCCTAACGCTGTTAACTTCGTTGACTGCGGCGAGGGAAGGTTCATACACGACTGCAACGGTTTCTCTTTGGAGTTCGATAACTACAGGACCGAAAAGCACGAGACATTGAAGTTCCCGGCCAAGTCCATGACGTCGCTTCATACCGAGTACGATTACAGAGGTAAATACGGCCCGTGCGTCACGCTCTCGACTTACGACGACACGTTCTTCATCTATCCGACGGATGAGAGCCGCGATGTCTTCAACCCGACGAAGATACAGTTCGCAACGGAGTTCCTCGGCGGGTTATATACGTAACCGCACAGGAATTATTGTCTGTTTCCCCGGAAAATGCCGTTTTATCGGCATTTGAGGGGTGTTCTGTATCAAAAATATATGTCTCCGTATGGTAAATTAATACTAATACATTCCCGGAGGCAGTTATGGATAATAATTTCAAACCGTATATTCCTGCTGATAAAGTAACTACTGAAATGACTCCGGCATCGGTCATACTCGGCATTGTGCTTGCCGTTGTCTTCGGTGCTGCAAATGCATACCTGGGCCTTAAGGTCGGACTTACGGTATCAGCATCCATTCCGGCTGCCGTTATTTCGATGACTGTAATAAGGATCATCATGCGTAAGGATTCCATCCTTGAGAGCAACATGGTCCAGACTATAGGTTCTGCCGGTGAATCTCTGGCTGCAGGCTCCATCTTTACAATGCCTGCGCTCTTTATCTGGGCAAAAGAAGGCGTAATGGATAAGCCTGCGCTTATCACCATCACCATCATCGCTCTGGTCGGCGGTCTTCTCGGTGTATTCTTCATGGTGCCTTTAAGAAGCGCACTTATCGTAAAAGAGCACGGCGTGCTCCCTTATCCGGAAGGCACTGCCTGTGCCGAAGTTCTTCTCGCAGGTGAGAAGGGCGGATCTTCTGCAAAGTCAGTATTCATCGGCATGGCAATAGGCGCTGTCATCAAGTTCGTAACTGACGGACTTTGTGCTGTCAGATCCGTTGTATCTTTCAAGCTCTCGGCACTTAAGACGGAATTCTCATCCGAGATCTATCCTGCGCTTATCTCAGTCGGTTATATCTGCGGTCCCAAGATCTCAGGATACATGTTCGCCGGCGGTATCCTCGGCTGGTTCGTTCTGATCCCCGCTATAGTCACATTCGGTACGGATATCGTTATGTATCCTGCAACAGTATCAGTCGCCGAACTCTATGCGACAGGCGGCGCATCCGCCATCTGGGCAAGCTACATCAAATATATCGGTGCGGGCGCTGTTGCAGCTGCCGGCATCATAAGTCTCATCAAGACTTTCCCTACGATCGTTAAAGCTTTTACAGGCTCTGTTAAGGGCATCTCAAAGAGCAATGGTAATAATGCTAAGTCCGACCGTACCAACATGGACATCGACATGCGGTTTGTCCTCATCTCCATTGCTGTTCTTATCCTTCTTATCTGGATCATTCCGGCAATCCCCGTAACGATAGTCGGTGCCATCCTTGTAGTAATCTTCGGCTTCTTCTTCAGTGCCGTAAGTTCAAGGATGGTAGGCCTTGTCGGAAGCTCCAACAACCCTGTATCCGGCATGACGATAGCAACGGTCCTTATCGCTACATTCTGCCTTAAGCTCACAGGTGATACCGGCGTTCACGGAATGCAGGGCGCCATCGCAATCGGCTCTATCATCTGCATCGCAGCGTGCATGGCAGGTGATACTTCGCAGGACTTAAAGACAGGTTACATTCTTGGTGCCACACCCAAGAAGCAGCAGATCGGTGAGATCATGGGAACTATCGCTGCAGCGCTTGCAATTGGCGGCGTAATGGTTCTCCTTGATTCGGCATTCGGATTCGGTACCGACAAGCTCGCAGCTCCCCAGGCAACAATGATGAAGATGATCATCGAAGGCGTCATGGACGGCAACCTTCCATGGACATTGATCTTCATTGGTGTGTTCATTGCGATAGTAATAGAGCTTCTGGGCATATCAGCGCTTCCTGTTGCGATCGGCCTTTATCTTCCTCTTGAGCTTTCTGCTCCGATCATGCTCGGCGGTCTTATCAAGTTCATCGTTGAGAAGGTCTACGGCAAGCAGAATGATGAATCCGGCAAGGGAATCCTTTTCTGCTCAGGTCTTATTGCAGGCGAAGGCATCCTCGGCATCGTGCTTGCCATCCTTACGGTTGCAGGCGTTACGGATAAGATCAACATAAGTTCCTATCTTCCTACAGGAAACATAACGTCACTGATCGTCCTTGCAGCCATTGGTGCAGTCGTCTTCTTTATGGCAGGAGGCGGAAAGAAGATCTCCGGGAAAAAGAAGAATGCGAAGTGATAACTTTCTGGATTATGTTTTCGAGCGCCCGGAAGGCCTTGTCTTCATCTGTTCAGATGAAGGCGAGGTCACCGTTGATATGGAGAACAAGGGCTTCACGAATAGGATCGCGCAGAAGTTCTTTAAAAGACCTGAAGTGTCGCATATCAGGCTTGAAGGAATGGGCAGCTTTATCTTCCTGTGCGTAGACGGAAAAAGATCAGTCTACGACATCGGCCGGCTCGTTAAGGACAAGTACGGCGATGAAGCAGAGCCTTTATATGAACGTCTCAGCATATACATGAAAAAATTAGAAGAGGCAGGCTTTGTAAAGAGGGCAGGGGCTTAATCGCTTCAGATTGAGAATCACTGTAATACAGGGGGGCTCAAAATAGCCGGCAATTATATAAAATGGCGTTTTTATATAATTGTTGCCCTCTAAAAAGGG
>JAEFBA010000099.1 GCA_016292145.1 Saccharofermentans sp. | reverse complement strand
TCTGTCGTTACCTTCAGAACCTGAGAATATCCTGTAGACAGGTCTGTGGTATACTCAGTCCTTACACCACCTGACGTTTTGGCTGTTCTGTTGCCCAGGTAGTCGTATTCGTATGTCTCTATAAGATATGCCGCTATTTGGCTCGTTTTTTACTGCTTTTTCTTGTTATGAGCTTAAGCCTTTTGTATTCTGCGACGGCATCTTCATAATTGATATGAGTATAGGTATTTAAAGTGACGCTTATATCTGAATGTCCCATAAGATACTGTAAAGTTTTGGGATTCATTCCGCTCTTAGCCATGTTAGAACAGTAAGTATGCCTGCATATGTGAGGGGTAATGGACGGCAATTTCTTCCTGTGTGTTGAATTGTATTTCTTTAAGATCCTTTGGAAATAATGTTCCCAGTGTAGGGAGTAGGTAATATTTCCGCTTTTATCCAGAAACAGAAAGCCTTTCTTGCCGTCAACCTGAGGTTCCTTGTTTGGAGCTGCCCTTCTGGAAATGATGGTCTTGAAACAGGCTTCTACATCCGGTGTCATAGGAATGACCCTGATGCCATTCTCTGTTTTCGGGGAATCAATATAATAGCCGGATTTTCCTCGCTTGTTTATTTGGTGGTCGATTCTTATGCAGTGTTTCTTGAAGTCGACATCTTTGAATGTCAGTCCGCAAAACTCAGATATTCTTAAACCGGTTTTAAATAATATATATATTCCTTCGTAATACTGGCAGAAATGAGGATCTGCTTCTATAAATTCCAGGAAACGCTTTTCGTCCTTACTGTTAAGACCCTCTCTGGTTTTGCTGTCATTGACTATTACAGATGACAAATCGAATGAGAAAGGATTCTTTTGAATATAGTCATCATCTACTGCAAGCTGGAATGCAGGCTTGAGAACGCCTTTTATTGCGTGTATGGAACTGTACCTTTTTCCGCCTTTCTGAAGTTTTATAAACCACAGCTTTGCTTCTGATATTCTGATATTGCAGATTAGTTCTTTCCCAAAACTGTCACTTTTCAGGGAATTTAAAACAGTCTGATAGCCCATTCTCGTAGTAGGGCGCGAATTGGTCTTGGTTGCTATGTATTTCAGGACAAGTTCAAGAACTGTCATATCGTTGTTTCTGTCTTTAGAGGTTATGGTGATTAAACGTTTGTAATCAGCAGGGCGGACGTTTGGGCGAGAATTCTGAAGTCTTATAACGATGCGATGATTCATGTTAGGGCCTCCTTTCAGAGCTGAGTTATTATCTTTACCATAAACTAAAATATTTTTTACAGTTTTCTCAGAAAGCTAAATATATGCAAAGTTCCATTAAGAATCAAACAGGAAATCATACAGTTATAGGTAACGCTAAAGCGTTGAAAAATGGTACACTTAAACCTAGTGATTTACCAGGGATTCGAGTTTGGAAAGATTGCGATGGTAATCTATGGACTTTAGACCATAGAAGACTTGTTTCTTATAAATTGGCTGGCGTAGAAGAGGTTCCCTTTAGATGGGCAAGTGATGAAGAGGTTTGTAAAGAAATTTGGAAAATGACTACTACGACCGGAGGAGAATCAATAAAGCTAAAGTTTGGAAATGGAAAATCAATTGTAATATAAAATGGAGAATGAATCATATGGATAATAATTTAGTTAGCAGGATTAAGAATCGTGAAGATTTTCTGGAATTTATGAACAAGTATGTTATATCTGATGTTGATGACATACAGCTAAAGGCATACTTGGAATCAGTTGAATCTTGGGTTGAAGATATGGATGGCTTTTATGGTAATCTTGGTTTAAAGAAGCCTGAAAATGTCGACTGGAGTTTCATAGCAACGTTGTTTTATGTTGGAAAAATATATGAGTAATCAAAACCATTTCAACATAAAGGACCTGAGCAAGGATATCAAATGAACAATAAAGAAACTAGCAAATACATATCTTTAATTCTCAGGCACAAGCCTGATGTCATAGGTATCACGCTGGATGAGCACGGTTGGGCAAATGTGGATGAGCTGATTGCCGGGGTCTCGAAAACGCATCCTATCAATATGGAAATATTGGAACAGATCGTCGCTGAAGATGAGAAGCAGCGATACTCTTTCAATGAGGACAAGACGCTTATCAGAGCGAATCAGGGTCATTCCATACCGGTGGATGTTGAACTTGAAGAGAAAGAACCACCGGAGATCCTTTTCCACGGCACAGGAGAAAAATATGTAGACTCTATCAACAAGAGCGGTTTGATCCCCAAATCCAGGCTATATGTTCATTTGTCTTCAAATGAAGAGACCGCATACAAAGTCGGAACAAGACATGGTAAACCTGTCATCTATAAGGTGAAGAGCAAGGAGATGTACCGGGATGGCTATAAGTTCTTCTGCTCAGTTAACGGTGTGTGGTTAACAAAGGCCGTTCCGGTGAGATATATTGAGATTAGTGGAATGTGAGTTTTTCATAAAATGAAGATCGAAAAAAGAGCTTTGCTGATTAGTGTTATTGAGGCCGTGGTAATTTCGCTGTCATTTGTTTTGGTAAATGTATATGAGAATTACGATGGATATTCAAGGAACTATTTCTATTCATGTAAAGAAAATGCTTCATTTGAATTTGATATAGAAGACACAGATGGGACTGTATATCCTGCAGGTACTGTATTTGAAGTGCTGTATTATAATGCAGATGGTCGATTGGCGCTTTATATCTATGATGATTCAATTCAAGCAGATAGCGATAGCTCTGCCATTGCTCTTGAATATGGCATTGATCCGTACATTCGCAGAGTAAATCCCATTGTTGATCTTAAAATTGAGGATGCTCATAACAGTGATGAATTAGCTAAGGTATTTGAGTCGCTGAAAAATAACGTTAAAAAGGAATTCTATATACATTGCTTGATATCAGTTGCAATCGGTTTGTCTGTGTTTATAGTTTCTTGTGCATTGTTTGTCCTCATCAACAATAAACTGAGAAACAAACATATGGTTCAGTATACGGTTTTGTTGGGCTTAGTCGTTATTTGTGTATTTCTGTCTATCGGTTGGATAATATATATGGGCAGAGCTCTCTGATCCTGTCTGTATATTAACTGTTAAATGGGGGATAATAGTTCATGCAATATTCTGGAACGCATGTTATTAGATTGTCAGTAGTATTCTTGTAGGCAGTGTTGATTATGAGACGCAGTAAAGTTATATCAATTTCAGTTTGTGCGACGTTTTTTATAGTCAGTACTCTAATACTATTTGTTGTGAGTTACTTGTCTAAAGCAGCACCTAACATGAACGATGAGTTATTTGTTCCGGTATCTGTTAAGGAAGTGCCTGAAGAACAAGATATCGCTGTTCAGATACATCCGATTAGTGTTGTCGATCAAACATTGCGCGAGAAATGCGCGGGTGAGTTCAGACTGAGTGATATCCAAAAAGGCTGGATGACGAATCTTTATGATGGAAATTGCAGACTGATCTTTGAGCTCAAAAATTCCGGTTTAAAAGATTTCGTTCAAGACGATGGACAAAAGTGTTACTTTTATGCGGAAATTGTTCCTCGGAACAGACTTAATGTCTATGATGTGTTTGCTCTTATGGGAAAACAAAATTCAGTTCCGTTTTCTTCAGGTGATACTCCCAAGTATTATCCTGATTCAGTTGAATCTGCTATAGCCGGTTATTATATGAGCAGAGGTGCTGTTGCCGGTTGGGTCATCCTTAATGCTTTGGTTATTGCTTCAGCGATTGTAATTGAGAGGCGTAAGAAAGATTGATGTTGCAGAAGACTGTTCACTTGTCTTGGAGCAGCCTTTTCGATTCTATACATTCTTAAGCTAACAGATAAACTCTCTGCTTTGTGCAACTTACACCCATTAGACAGGCTTCGGGCCGCCTAAAATAGCAAATGTAATATTACAAATATAAGAATGCGAATGATATTATTTTGCCAATAAGTACGCAAAGGTACTCAAGGAGGGGTTTAACATGGGCAAATCAAAGGCTAAGAAGAAGAGAACATTTAAGGAATTCCTCGCTGCCAAGGACATTAAGATCTCAGCAAAGACATACTTTGTTGATGCTATGGGCGGCATGGCGCAGGGACTTTTCGCATCGCTTCTTATAGGAACTATTCTTTCGACATTGGCAAAATATCTCGGAATGGTGGATTTCTATCCGATCGTAAGGTTCGCACATTTTCTTGCTGAAGCAGGCAAGCTTGCATCAGCTGCTACAGGTGCTGCAATCGGTGTCGGAATTGCTGTCGCATTAAAGGCACCTATGCTCGTTATGGCATGTGCAGCCGCTGTCGGTACATTCGCTAATGCATATCCCGGAAAGCCCTATGCGGCTGGTCCTTTGGGAGTATTCATTGCGGTAATCTTCGCTGTTGAATTCGGTAAGTTCGTCTCCAAGGAGACCAAGGTAGATATTCTCGTAACACCTATAGTTACACTGGGCATCGGTTCGCTCGTGGCATATCTTACATGTCCTGCAGTTGCAGTCGTAATGAACTGGCTCGGCGAATTCATCAATACAACAACACAGCTCCATCCGTTCGTCATGGGCATCATCGTATCCGTTGTCGTAGGTATCATCCTCACACTTCCTATCTCTTCTGCAGCTATCTGCGCTTCTATCGGTATCGCAGGTATCGCAGGCGGCGCTGCTCTTGCAGGTTGCTGCGCTCAGATGGTCGGCTTCGCTGTCGCATCTTACAGAGAGAATAAGTGGGGCGGACTTGTTTCGCAGGGCCTCGGCACATCAATGCTCCAGATGCCTAACATCGTAACCCACCCTCAGATCTGGATCCCTGCAACTCTTGCTTCCGCGATCACAGGCCCTATGGCTACAATGATCTTCAAGCTCGAGTGCAACGGCGTTGCAGCAGGCATGGGTACATGCGGTCTCGTAGGTCCTATCGGATGCTTCTCAGCAATGTCTGAGTCCGGAACACTTTCCGGATTTGCATGGCTCGGCATGTTCTGCATCTGCATTTTCACACCTGCAGTGCTCTCTTTGCTCTTCAGCGAGATTATGAGAAAGCTCGGCTGGATCAAGGAAGGCTACATGAAGCTCCAAGGCTGATTTTCCGCATATCTGCGGGCTTTTAAGGGCGGAAATGCTTTGAAAATCGAATTAGTGAATCGGTATATTTTCGCCCAAAGTTTACCCAAAAGATAAGGGCAATTTGACACCATTGGAATTTGATGAAATCGAATATAATGCTTACAAGGGAACTTGAATAGGAACCCTCGACATTTAAGTTAGTTTTAAATGTTTTTTGTTTCTCATAGGCGCGGCTTCCGGTTAGGGAGCCGCGTTTGCATTTCTATTTTTTTTCGAAGCCAACAGCAATAGAAATTTGCAACGCATGGAATCGTACCTTTTTTACCCCCAAAAACGTACGATTTGAGTCGTTGCACGGTGCAAGAAGTTATTTCGTACGTTTTTAGCAGCGAAAAACGTACGATTTAAGGCTTTGCAATTTCCCGGTAAAAATACGGCGAGGGCAATTACAGTACTTCATTGTTAACCTGAGCTGATCCTTGTCTGACCGGGCCGGGATTACACTCATTTCCAAAATATCCATTCTGTGGTAAAAGTAGCATAGAACAACTACCAAACGTATAGGTTTATCAAGCGCGAAAATAAGGAGGGCTGATTATGCCACCCGGAGGAAGAATGGGCGGCCCGATGGGCGGGCAGTACCTGACAGAAGAAGAGAAGAAGAACCAGCCTAAGGTAACGCCTGAATTACTAAAGCGCGTTTTCTCATACCTGAAGCCTTATACGAAGCAGTTGATCTTAGTGCTCCTATGCATAATAGTATCGTCATTTTTCTCGCTCCTGCCTTCGATCCTGACGGGCAAGATCTTAGATGACGGCCTCCTAAAAAAAGACTTCAAAGCGCTTATCTTTTACATTGTTCTTTCCCTTGCTGTAACACTCATCGCAAGCCTCATCGGTGTCGCAGAGACATACATAAATACGTGGATCGCGCAGCACATTACGTTCGACATGAGGAACCAGATGTACTCGCACCTGCAGAAGATGAGTCAGAAGTTCTTTACGAGCAATAACCAGGGCGACATCATCACCAGAATGACGAGCGATATCGACGGCGTAAAGGCTGTCGTAACCAATACTTTCAGCAGCATACTGTCGAATTCAATAACGCTCATAATCGCCATGATCGCGATGTTCCAGAAGAACTGGATCTTAGCGCTCGTGGGCATTGTTATCGTGCCGATCTTTACCGTTCCGACGAGGAAAGCCGGCAAGCAGAGATGGAAGCTTACCAATGAGTCACAGCAGGTAAATGATGAGGTCAACGGCATCTTGAATGAGACTCTGTCCGTAAGCGGCCAGCTCCTCGTAAAGCTCTTCGGCAAAGAGAAATATGAATATGACAGATACGAGAAAGCCAACCGCAAGATGATCGGTCTTAACATCAAGGAGAGCATGGCAGGCCGCTGGTTCAGAGTCGTTCTTACGACCTTTACGAGCGTCGGCCCTATGCTGATTTATCTTGCAGGCGGCATCCTCATGATGAAGTACGATTCTGACCTTACGATCGGTGACATCACGGTCCTCGTATCGCTCCTCGGAAGGATGTACATGCCGGTCAACAGCCTCCTAAATATCCAGGTCGAGTGGATCAGGTCGATGGCTCTGTTCAAGCGTATCTTCGACTACTTTGACATACCTGTTGATATTAAGAATGCAGACGATGCGGTGAAGCCGGAGACGGTCACGGGAGATGTTGTTTTCGAGCACGTGGAATTCTCTTACGATGAATCGAAAAAGATATTAAAGGACATCAATTTCACGCTCAAAGCAGGCAGCAGCATCGCGATCGTCGGACCTTCGGGCTCAGGCAAGAGCACCATCGTAAATCTCATTCCGAGACTCTACGATGTCGATGCGGGCTCTGTTACTTTCGACGGCATCGACGTACGCAAATTAGACCTGACCTTCTTAAGGAACCAGGTCGGTGTCGTATCGCAGGAGACTTATCTCTTCAACGGTACGATCAGGGAGAATCTTCTTTATGCCAAGCCCGACGCGACCGAAGATGACATGATCGCGGCCCTCAAGAAAGCCAATATCTGGGACTTTGTCGAGAAGCAGGAAAAGGGACTTGATACTGAAGTCGGCAACCGTGGCCTTAAGCTCTCGGGCGGTGAGAAGCAGCGTATCTCGATCGCACGAATCATCCTCAAAGATCCTACGATATTTATCTTCGATGAGGCTACGTCGGCGCTTGATTCGATCTCCGAGAAGAAGATCCAGGACGCGATAGATCCGATCATAAAGAGCAAGACGAGTATCCTCATTGCGCACAGATTGTCAACGATCCTTGCGGCCGATGAGATCCTGGTCGTTAAGGACGGCACGATCGCTGAGCGCGGCACCCACAAGGAGCTCCTGGGCAGGGAAGGAGTTTACCGCGAGCTCTACGAGACCCAGTTTTCGAAAGCTCTCATGGAGGAAGATACTGTCTCAGAGCTCGAGAAATATATCTGGGGTGTCCAGCCCGGAGACGAGCCGCACGAGGACGAGTAACCGTTGAGTAGCCGCCTGGCGGTCATCCGGCTTCCCAAAACTATGCAAAATCCCTAAGGAAAATTTACCGAGAGCCCCCGATTCGTACAAATGACGAGGGGGCACTTTTATTTAAACCTCAAAAATATAGTATAATTTCTTCTTGGGTAACCCCCAGAAATTGAGGATAGAAATACAAAATGACAAAACCATATTCAGTAACCGCTGAACAGATTGCAAAAGAAATAGATACAGACCTGGTCAAAGGTCTTACTTCGGATGAGGCATCCTTAAGATATGCCAAGAACGGTCCGAACTCTCTTGGTGAAGAGAAGAAGGTCCCGCTCTGGAAGAGATTCCTACAGCAGTTCGCAGACGCGATGGTAATCATCCTTATCGCAGCAGCTGCACTTTCTGCATACATGGCCTTTAAGAGCGGCGGCGGATTCGAAGAGTGGATCGACGTTATCGTCATCCTTGCTATCGTAATCCTTAACGCATGCCTCGGTGTTTACCAGGAAGGTAAAGCCGATCAGGCTCTTGCAGCGCTTAAGAAGATGAGCTCGCCCCAGACCAAGGTCATCCGTGACGGCAAGCTCCACATGGTAGATTCCGAGAATGTCGTTGTCGGTGACGTCATTGCTATCGACGCAGGCGACTCGATCTCAGCAGACATGAGACTTATCGAATCAAGCTCTCTGAAGGCTGAGGAAGCATCCCTTACAGGTGAGGCAGTAGCAGTCGAGAAAGACGCTTCAGCTGTCCTTCCTGAAGACTGCACACTCGGTGACCGCAAGAACATGCTCTACATGGGTACTGCAGTTACTTACGGAAGAGCCAAGGGCGTCGTTGTTGCAACGGCAAGAGATACCGAGCTCGGTAAGATCGCTACAAAGCTTACGACAATGGAAGACGAGGAGACACCTCTCCAGAGGAGCTTAAATAAGCTCGGCAAGATCCTTGCTGTCGTCTGCATCCTCGTATGCATCATTGTTCTCCTCGTTGATATCTTCGTTCAGAAGCAGCCTTGGGAAGACGCTCTCATGACAGCCGTATCACTCGCTGTCGCAGCTATCCCTGAAGGTCTTGCTGCAGTCGTAACGATCGTCCTTTCGATCGGTATGACAAAGATGGCAGAGAACAACGCTATCGTAAAGAGACTCCTTGCAGTAGAGACTCTTGGCTGCGTAGACGTTATCTGCTCCGATAAGACAGGTACACTCACACAGAACCAGATGACCGTTAAGGTCCTCTATGACGGTGAGAAGAAATACAACGTTGAAGGCGGCGGATATGCTCCTGTCGGCAACATCGTCGACGAAGGCGGCAAGCCCGTCAAGATCGAAGGCGACCTCAGGGCACTTATCCTTTCTTCCGTTCTCTGCAATGACGCTTCTATCGTCAAGGAGAGCGAGAAGGACTATTCCTGCATCGGCGACCCTACTGAGGGTGCGCTCACGACTCTCGGCATGAAGGCAAGAATGCTCCGTGAGGAGACCATGCACACATATCCCAGAGAGACAGAGCTTCCTTTCGATTCCGACCGTAAGATGATGACCACATACCACTCCGGTATCGAAGAAGGCAAGTGGATCAGCTTCACAAAGGGCGCTCCGGACATCGTTATCTCACGCTGCTCTTCGATCCTCACACCCCGCGGTGTTGAGAAGATGACGGATGAGAAGCGCGCTGAGATCCGTGAGGTCAACCACAACTACGCTATCCAGGCTATCCGTGTCCTCGCTTTTGCTACAAAGGAGCACGGTGACGGATCCAAGGCAACTTTCGCAGACGAAGAGAATATGACATTCTTAGGTCTCATCGGCATGATCGACCCTGCACGTAAGGAAGCCAAGGACGCCATCGCAGTATGTAAGGAAG
>JAEFBA010000098.1 GCA_016292145.1 Saccharofermentans sp. | reverse complement strand
AACTCGGAAAAGCAGATACCGCACGTAAGGGTAACCTCTACTCCTCAGTCGGTATGCTTATCGCAGTTGTATCCGTCCTCATCTCACAGGACGTTATCGATGGCGGATGGCTCTCATACCTCCTCATAGTTCTTGCAATAGCAGGCGGAAGCGTTGTAGGCTTCATCTGGGCTAAGAAGGTCGAGATGACCGGCATGCCCCAGCTCGTTGCCCTCTTCAACGGCTTCGGCGGTCTTTCCTCAATGCTCGTTGCCATCTCCCAGTACACAGCAGGTGTTACTGAGGATGCTTTCACAGCACTCACACTTGGTCTTACGATCCTCATCGGTGCTGTCGCATTCACAGGTTCACTCATTGCCTGGGGCAAGCTCGCAGGCCTTAAGATGTTCAAGAAGAACATCTCGATCCCCGGTAAGAACTTCATCAACGCAGGCATCCTTGTTATCGCAGCTTTGGGAATCATCTTCCTCTGCATCTCACCTGACGGCGGATTGGGACTTGCAGGCGTCATCATCACAACAGTTGCTTCACTGATCTTAGGCGTTACGCTCGTTATCACGATTGGCGGAGGCGATATGCCTGTTATCATCTCTTTCCTCAACGCACTCTCCGGTCTTGCTGCAGCATTCGCAGGATTCCCTATCGGCAACACGGTCCTCATCGTATCCGGCTGCCTTGTAGGTGCTTCCGGCGTCATCCTTACACTCATCATGTGCAAGGCTATGAACAAGACATTCGCTTCCCTCCTTTTCAAGACAACGAAAAAGAAGGCTTCTTCAGCTACCGGCGAACACAAGGAACCCAAGTCCATGTCTGTTGAGGACGCATTCCTTATCCTCGAAGCTGCAAAGAGCGTTGTATTCATCCCCGGTTACGGCATGGCTGTTGCCCAGGCTCAGCACGCTGTTAAGGAGCTCTGCGACGTATTGGAAGAGAACGGCTGCGAAGTCAACTTCGCCATCCACCCCGTTGCAGGACGTATGCCCGGTCACATGAACGTTCTCCTTGCTGAGGCTAACGTTCCTTACGAGCAGCTCAAGACAGCTGACGAAATGAACCCTCAGATGCCTAACACAGACATCGCTATCGTCATCGGCGCTAACGACGTTGTTAACCCTGCAGCTATCAACGATGAGTCATCACCGCTCTACGGCATGCCTATCGTAAACGCTTACGAGGCACGTACAGTATTCGTCCTCAAGCGTGGTCAGGGTACAGGCTTCTCCGGCATCGAGAACCCGCTCTTCACGATGGACAACACCGTCATGATCTACGGCGATGCAAAGCAGACAGTTTCCCAGCTCGTTGTCGAGTTCGAAAACTAAGACTTACAACAGATCAAAACCAAGGGCTGTCCCATGCGGGGCAGCCCTTTTTCATAATATCAAGGTCAGCCCGATCCAAGCCCCCATAAAAACATCTGAAGTAATGTGAACAAACAAGCAAAATAGCAATCACTATAATGTTTATTACAAATTCCACTATTGCTACAATTCCGAATGCTGTGCCTTTTTGTTAATTATTTACGGATCTCACTACTCCCACAACCGAAAGAATAAATAACGGGCAATGGTGGAGACTGCACCATAATCAACATAATATGGCTGTTCTTCAGGCGGCTTGATCTTAATATTTGATATTAAACTACCGAGAGCCATAGCGGCTATCCAGACGATCACTAAGAAAATAACCGTCACAACAATAAGCACAACGAGGGTTATAGTGGATATCACTTTTCCCGAATGTCCAAGAGCCGGACGCTTCATTTTTGCTTTTCGCGCCATTGATAATCCAATCCGCGAAATGATCACACCCGCTATAGTAATGGCCCATGCTATAGCATAAAAGACCAGGGCAACAGTTGACCAATAACCAGGCATACTTGCATCGTTTAAACGGATCGCGAAAAAAACTATTACAGATAAAGTGATTATCGATGCTGCTACAGAACAGATAAAACCGGCCCGGCAAATTTTGCCGATCTTGGCATCAAGTTTAGAACTTGTTTGGCTGGAATCAACACGAACAGAATTATCCGCTTCTTGTGACGCACTATAGTCAGGAATGTTATTCATAAGCTTCCCCCACTTATAGATCATTGTTCCTTTCAGTAGGATACGTTATACACTACTTTCGTTCTGAATTGCTCCAATGCTGCAAACCTGTTCAGCTTTCCTTCAGCATACTTATCTGCATATTCTTCGAAATAGTCGCTGATGCGTTCATCTCGCTCTGATATAACTACACCGGAAGAAATATTGTTGGCTTTTGCAAATACCGGGAAGGTATCCTGGCCGCCGCAGAAATCCATTTTGCCGTCAGATTTGGCCATAACCACAGAAGAAGCAACAGATTGTTTATAAGTTTCTGTCTCCGGATCGTTATCCCAGTCTACCAAACCGTTTGCCCAGAGATATTGAAAACCCGTCTCGGAAGTATCAAGAGTGATCCACTCGATAAGTTCAGCTACACCCTCCTTTTTATCTGTATTCTTGTTAACATGAAGCCACGATCCGCCCCAGAAGAAACCAACCGGAGCTTCACAAACTCTCCATTGTCCGTATGTCCTTGATCCTGTGGGAGAACTGAAAAACTCCATGACGTAGTTGACGAACCAAGAAGGACCAAAGTATGCGAAAACCTTCCTGTCGCCCTCACCCCTCACATCACCAAGCCATTTATCGGACCAACTCCGGGTATTATTAGAATAGTCATTGTCTTTAATTTTCTTAGCCAGATCAAGATAGATTTCTCTTTTAGGATCTATATATAACTGTTCTTTAACGATCCAGCCTTTATCCGCAGATTTCTCGCAAGCATTCCAAATGTCTGAAGGACCGGAAACCGCAGCATAGCCTTTTTCCTTGAGTTTTTCTGCCGCATCAAAAAACATATCCCAGTTGCCTGAACCTGCACCTGTAATCTTTTCGATCTCTTCAGGATCATCAGTGCCGAATACATCTTTTGCAATTGCAGCATTGTAGATCATGACGCTGCCGGTTGACTCATATCCGAGAGCTACGACTTCACCATCCCTGGTGCCTATATTAACAGTATATTGGGCTATATCTGCTTCCTTGATCTTGGTGTCTACATCAATTCCGAGATCTTTATATGCCATAGAATACTGAGCCATATTACCCTGTGAATATTTCTCTGCAAATGCGTATTCCGTCACGTATATATCCGGTGCCGAATCACCACCAGCAGCAAGAGCCTTATCGAGATCATTCTGATAGTGTCCGTCATCTGTAACGATTATTGTGCACTCTACAGTGTATTTCTCACCGAACTCGGGATTCTGTTTAATATACTGGTTAACTATACGCGGAACTTCATCTGTATATGACCAGAGATTGATAGTCTCTGGACCTGAACCTAATGTCATTGTATGCATCACAGTCTCGGTTACATCCGTACCGATCTCCCACGGTTCCTTGCCAGTCGCCCAATCATTCCCTCCAATGCTGTCCGGTTCGATCTCTCTGGTTATCGGGGGAGTTTCTTCCGGCTGTGTTATGTAATAAAGGGAATTATAACCAACACATATAAACAACACTGTCAAACAAACGCCTATTATACCGGCAATGGCCAGTTTACTTGCGCAATGATTATTCTTCCATGATCTGACAACACCAACAATTAAGAAAACCAATCCGGAAATGTAGCAAGCTATACCCAACAAAAACAGCAGAACACGTATTTCGTTGGATACCCATATTATGCTGATCACGGAAAAAGCAACAATAAGAAACGCGGCAACTAACAGTATAAAACCCGTCAGGTATAATGTGTTTATCTTCTTTTGCTTGTCACAATTCGGACACTTCTTCATAAGCATTTCCCCCTCACTTATGAAAAGCCAAAAGACTTGAACCTTACTTCAGTATGTAGACATATTATATCATGGGAAAACAATGACTTTTGAGCAACTTTCAATTCACATGTTAAGTGATATAATTGAATCAGTTAAGAGGTACTACCCGCAGACGGTTGACCTCATGAAATGAAACTTACAAAATAAGCCGCAACTTCTTGGTCGGAGGGCGGCTTATTTCTTTGTTTTTGGGATAAATTCTTTAATCAGCTTCTTCCTTTTTCACCGGCTTGATAACTAAGCAGATAACGATGAAAACAGGGATAAACATTACGATCGCGGAGATAACGTCGATGATCGAATGCTGCTTGATGAACATCGTGGAAAGCACGATGAGAAATACAAGGATATCGCTTGCGATAAGAAGACCTTTTTTCTCTTTGAATGCAAGATGCATGCCTGCCGCCACAACGAGCGCATCGTAAACATGAAGGCTCGGAAGGACGTCAGTAGGCGTGTCGATCGAATGCAGATAATAGATCATGTCGAGGAAGATGTTCTGACGGTCGGGAATGGCCGCTCTGAGCTCTAACATGTTGGGATATACCAGAGAGATTATTATGAACAACGTCATGCCCGTCATGAGCATGTATGAAGTCTTGCGTGAGATCCTGCGGCTCCTTATTGCAATGGCGATCATGCCGGCGCAAAGGTACGGAAGCCAGAGAGCATAAGGAATGATGAACACTTCGACAACGGGGATCATGTCATCGATCGCCGTGTGGATGATGTGGAAATTGCCGCCGTGATCAAGGCCTTCAACCCAGAAGAATGTCGGCATATAGACGACCATGTATATAGCCATCGGGAGCAAAGTCACGACGACATAAAGGATCTTTTTTATTAGGCTCTTATTCTCAGCAGTTTCCAAAACCAATTCCATCCAAAGTGATATGCGGAGCGTCACGGCATGGGACCGACCGTAAACACTCCGCATATTATAACCCGTGGAAGGCTGAATGACAGACTGACTTTTACTACAATTTATCCGATAGGATCAGTGCCTTGCTTTGACACCTGCATTAAACCTGATTTACCGTTCCGATGAAGATAGGAGTCATTGTATTAACGTCGACTATCGCATAAACGTACGGTCTGTCGCAATAGATCTCTTTCTGAGGCATTTCTTCTATGTCGACACCCTTGGAGCGGATCGTTACTGCCGTTGCTGCAGAAGCCTTTGTGCCCTTTTTATCGACTTCGATATGAGTCTTGTGGATGACTCTTGATACGTAAAGATCGCCGGGCTTGCCGGAAATGCCGGACAGGTCTGCCGTATTTTCATCGAAAACATCAGTTACGCCGAGATTCTTAAGTGTATCGTTTGCAAGATAATTAAAGTCGGATTTGAACTCGGGCATTTTGGTATATGTCATTCCGCTTTGGAAGCCGCCTTCCACAAGTGCTTTATAGTCTTCAGACGTAAAGATTTTCGCGAACTCGTTGGCGCTGATATTCTCATCTTTGGGGAGGATCGCGAGGAACGCGTACTGCCCGCCCGTATACATCTTCATGAAGGCTGTTGCCTTATCGCTCTCGTAATAGCCGGGCAGTTTGTCGTTAAGGTAAGTGACAGTCTGCTTGCTGCCGTCTGCCTTGCGGAATTCTCCGTCATGGATCTGGTCTTCGTTATACTTGTCTTCCCACTTAGCATCGAAAGAGATAGCATTTACAAGCACCATTACAGTACGCGGCTTTAATTCATCGATGACTTCAGGGATCATGTGGTTTGTCTTCTTGTCGACCCAAGCATTGATCTCCGAAGGCGTTTTATCGTTGAAATCAGTAACCGTGTACTCAGCAAGGAAAGTCTCGCGGATATAATCCACATATTCCATGTTTACATTGTCACCCAGCAGCAATCCGTTGTTCCAGACTGCATTTGCACAAGAAAAATCTACATCCTTGGCATTGTTGATCTTATCCATCAAGGCTGCCGCATAAGCCTGCTGCGTAAGAGGCCCCTGCCCCTTCGCAAAGAGGTTTGTGAGCTGGTCCAATGATTCGCCCTTGGCACCTGCCGCGACCATGTCGAGCGCCATCATGATAGATGCCGGTGATATCATTACGTTCTCGTCGCCGTCGTTATCCTTAAGCGTCTGGCTGAAGAGCTCAAAGCAGTATCTGTTGTATTCGGAATCCATCAGCTCCTGATCGTATTGAGTCTTCCCGACCTCTTCAAAAGCGATCTCCGCCTTGATCTTGGGATCATCGGTAAGCTGGTTTCCGGAAGGCTTGGCCGTAGTATTGGATGTGCAGCCGCCCAGTAGCAGCGTTGCTGCCATTATTCCCGTCATGATCTTAAGCTCTTTTTTATTGCAGATCTTCATTTTCGAATCCTCCGTCATTTATTTCGAGCGTTCCGGATCAAACCTCGTTGACCGTGCCCATAAAGACCGGAGCCATTGTCCTTACATCAACGATAGCATAAACAAACGGTCTGTCGCAGTTAACGGTCTTAAATTCAGGCTCTTCCATAGCAGCATTTGTTTCAACCGTAATTACCGTTACAGCAGAAGCCTTGGTGCCGTTTCTGTCAACTTCGATGTGAGTCTTGTGAATGGCCTTCGATACGAAGATATCGCCGGGCTCCCCTGCAATGCCGGAAAGGTCAGCTTTGGTCTCATCAAAAATATCGGTGCAGCCGAGCTTTCTAATGGAATCATTTATCATGATCTCGAAATCAGACTTAAACTCAGGCATTACGGAATAAACGTCGTACTGCGATGTGCTGCTGTTGATGAACTTCTCATAATCTTCGGCGGTAAAGTTCTTGGCGAACTCGTTTGCATTGATGCTCTTATCAGAAGGAAGGATCGCGAGGAATGCATATTCGCCGCCCTTGTAGGTCTTCATGAAGCCTGTTGCCTTCTCTGTCTCGAAATATCTTCTTGTCTTGTCGCTTAAGAAAGTTGCGTCCTGCTCAGTGCCGTCAGCCTTGATAAACTTTCCGTCGTTGATCTGGATGTCTTCATATTCCTGTTCCCACTTGCCAATAAAGGAAATGGCATTAACAAGGACCATAACCGTCTTAGGATCAAGCTCATTTACGACTTTCTCGATCATCTTGTCTGTGTGGTCACAGATCCAGCTGTTGATCTCATCGGGTGTCTTGCTGTCGAAAACAGTGACCTTATATTCTGCAAGGAATGTTTCCTTAACGTAGTCAACATACTCGGAGTTGACTTTATTTCCGAGCAAAGTCTCGTTGTTCCAAATGGCATTTGCGCATGTGAAATGAACGTCCTTGCTGTTGTTGATCTTATCCATGAGGGAAGCCGCATAAGCCTGCTGCGTAAGAGGTCCCTGGCCAGCCGCGAAAAGATCTGTCAGCTGCTTTAATGAATCACCCTTAGCGCCTGCTGCCACCATATCGAATGCCATCATGATCGACGCAGGAGAGATCATAACGTTACCATTGCCGCCGTAATCCTTCACCGTCTGGCTGAATATGTTGCAGCAATAATTCCTGTAAAGGGCATCCATCTCATCTTCATCATAATCGGTATCTGAAACCTTGCTTAAGTTGATCTCCGTCTTTACCTTCGGGTCATTTTCGAGCGGCTTATCCGTAGCCTTGGCCTTGCCGATCGAACATCCTCCGAGAAGCAAAGAAGCTGCCAATATTCCCGTGATGAACTTAATGTCTTTTTTCGAGCAAATCTTCATTTCAATATCCTCCAAAATCAATTGCTGTTTGCTTTATGCCCTGTAAACAGTTAAACGCCCGGAAATGTTGCACCACAGGTGCTTAATTACTGTATTTAATACTGTAATACCAAAGTTTTCTGCCTTCAGGCAACGCTGCACCGCCAAAGATGCCTCAAACTGCCTCTTTGCAGGTGATATAATAACCTCGCACAAAAAACGACATGGAGATAATTATGAAAAAGATTTTGGCAGTAATACTTTGCGCGGCAATGGCCTTTTCCATCGCATCATGCAGCACATCATCAGAACCTGCCCCCTCGATAGAAACCAAGTCCGGCAAAGACAATGATAAGACTGAAGCGACCACTGAAGCAATTTCCGTCCCTTCTGACACCGCAGAAGGCTTCGATCCCGAATTCACCTTCTCTACAACGGACAGAGACGGCAACACCTGGGACGAGAGCTCCTTCAGTTCTAATAAAGTTACCATGATCAATTTCTGGGAGCCCTGGTGCGGCCCCTGCGTCAGCGAGATGCCCGACCTCGAACGCCTCTACGAAGCCTACAAGGACAAGGGCTTTCAGATCATCGGCGTATATTCCGAACCCGGAATGGAGAGCGAAGTTGCCGGCATCTTAAAGAACAGCAAAATATCCTATCCGATCCTCAAATACACCTCTGAGTTCGACAGGTTCATGACCGGCTATGTTCCCACGACCGTCTTTGTTGACGGAAATGGTCATATAATAAAGATGGATGACGGCACTGAAAGCATCGTCGGCTCCAACACTTACGAAGGCTGGGAAACTATCATCAAGCAGTATCTCTGATCTGTAAAACATCTAACCTTATGCGCAAAAGCATCATCACAGTTTCATTGATCGCAGCAGGCGTGATCCTCATCGTTGTGGGGATCGCCCTTAAACAGCCTGAATCTGTTTTCGCGAAAGCCGCAAAGATCTGCATGGAGTGTGTCGGAATTGGCTAAGAAATGGGTCAGACATTCTATCCAGGCAGTTGCAACACTGCTTCAGAACGCGAACTTCAAGGGCTTCTTCGAAGGCAGGATCTATCAGGGTCCCGGTAAATCCGTCTGCGTTCCCGGCCTCAACTGCTATTCCTGTCCCGGTGCCATCGGCGCCTGCCCCGTCGGTTCTTTGCAAAGCTACTTAAGCGGCCTTAAGTTCAAGGTGCCCTACTATGTAGTCGGCATACTTATATTTGTCGGCGCCCTGCTCGGCCGCGCAGTCTGCGGGTTCTTATGCCCCTTCGGGTTCCTTCAGGACCTTCTGTACAAGATCCCTTTCTTCAAGAAAAACGAGTTCAAGCTCGACAAATATCTTCGCTACTTCAAGTATGTGGTGCTGGTTCTTTTTGTGGCGCTCCTGCCCTTCTGCTTCAAGCTCACGCCGTTCTTCTGCAAGTACATCTGCCCTTCCGGCACAGTTGCCGGCATCTGGCTCGCTGCAGCAGACAAACAGGTCGCAGGACAGCTCGGCCCCCTGTTCTCATTAAAGCTCGTGATATTAGGCCTGATCCTCGTCGCGAGCCTCATCATCTACAGGCCCTTCTGCAAATACATCTGCCCGCTTGGCGCGATCTACGGCTTCTTCAACAAAGTCGCTTTTTACCGCATGCATCTCGACACCTCAAAGTGCGTCGGCTGCAACGCCTGCGCCAAAGCCTGCAAGATGAATATCAACCCGTCAGTTACGCCGAACAGCTGCGAGTGTATCCGCTGCGGCGACTGCGTAAGTGCCTGCCCGCATAACGCGTTGAAGATGGGGGTTGCTTCAAAGGCGTCAGAAAAGGCTGCCCGTTGCCGGTAAGAACCCTTTTTAGTGCTCGAAAAAACGACCTACAGACAAAACAAAGGAATTGCGTGTTTTTGTCGGTAGGTTTTCGCATTTTTAAGGGCAGATTGGCCTTAACCTACAGACATTTTTGGCTT
>JAEFBA010000017.1 GCA_016292145.1 Saccharofermentans sp. | reverse complement strand
CGTATTTGATCTATACATTTGTCAGTTCTAAGAGCTTTATAACAATGACGCGTGGAAACCATACGCTGCCTTGGGGCGAGCATGGTGAGATTACCATCAGCAAAGACAATGTCAAAGATTATAAGTTTGAGAGTATTGATGCCAGTGAATTAAGTTTATATAGATTTTATGTCGGACCTGTTTCGAAGGCTGAGTATGAAGCTATCGAAAATAGTGTTGCTATTAGTGAGAGAGGTATTTTTTGGGCATTAATAGAGTTCCTGCATATTGTTCCGACAGTTATCGTTCTGGTCCTGATACCTGACTTTTTCGGGACGATGTTTAAAGACAGGACGATCAAGAATCTTATTGCCTGCGGCCACAGTAAAGGCAAGATCTATCTGTCGTCTCTTGTTTTCTCGTTCCTTTTGAATCTTGCCATGATCTTTGCAAGCATAATCATTTATGCATTGCTGTGTTTGTTCTATATGTGGAAGCCGCCTATATATCTTCCTGTAATACTCGTGATGCTTCTGGTTGAAATCTTCATAACATTTACTGCCTCATCGATTTGTCTCGCTTTTGTTTTTATAAGCGGAAAGAGAACAGTGGCATTTGTAGTTTCATTTCTGATGTTATGGGCAGTGATAGCGTTGTATATAGGCAAATATGAAGGCGAAGGATCAGACACAATATATGAGCTTTATTACGAAGTGAATACTTACGAAGAATCTGATGATGCAGTTTGGAAGGAATACTTCAATATTGTAAAGACTGAAGGGTTTGTTAATCTTGAAGACAGATTTGATGTCTTTGAATTTCGTGAGAAAACGTATTACAAGGGTAACGTATTAAAAATGTCCAGTGAGGGCCATGTTGATCCTGTGAAGAAGTTTGCAAAGATGGCCATCATATATATGGATCCTTTAGTGGTTCAGCGGTTTGAGAGTTTTGGTCTTGAAGCCTATACATGCTGCCGCGACGGACTTATGGCGATAGAATTGGCAAACAATGTGTTCTGGATCTTATTATCCACGTACACCGGAATCACGTTCTTTAAAAGACGCGAGATTAGTTCCTGAGGAATCTGTCAGATGAAAAAGATCATTACAGGATTATTCTTCCGGCTGATCAAGGGCTTTGAGATATGGGTCCTCTTGTCACTGATGCTTATAGCATCGGTTTACATTAATTATCAGCTTATTGAATATGAGTTGGGATTCTTTTCTGAGAGTGCTTTTGTGAATCCTGAAGATCGTGATTACTACAGGTTCAGTGAACTTGGTGTAAGTGCTCATGATACTTACTGGTATTGTTATGAGCCTATTGCGGATGAATCTTATGATAGACTTTTTAACGCCAATACCAGTGCTCCAGTTGAGCCTGACGTTTTTGTTATGGCATTGAGTCTGAACCTGATTGTTCCTTCAGTACTGATGATGGTCTTCATTCCTGTGTTTTTCGGGCGGATGTTCAGTAATAAAACTATTAAGAATTACATTGCCTGCGGATTCAGCAAAGGAACGATATTTATTTCAGCAATGCTATTTACTTTTATTATTGATTCAGCTCTTTATCTTACAGGATTGTTTGCGTTTGCTTTAGTCTGCGTTCTTGCTGGATGGATGCCGCCTATATATTTACCTGTGGCTCTGTCTGTGATCCTGATAATGCTTTTGATTTTGTTTACTATGTCATCTGTCTGTTTGGCAGTGCTGTTTATCAGTTACAGTGAACTCTTATCCCTTGTTGCCGGATTCCTTATGCTGCTCTTGATGTTTATGCCTGTCGGTTTAGATAGCTATTACAAAGTGAATGGGTCATATGACTATAATGATGAAGCATCTCACGAATATATTCAGATAATCAAGGAAAAAGGTGACAATGTCTTTTCCTCTAAGCTGGATCCGACCGAGCTGGTTGTAAGAACATATTATTCTGATAAGGAAATTGCGATTTATAAGGGAAGTTCTCTCACTCCCGGTGAGCGGGCATCCGCACTTGCAGTTGTATATGCTGATCCATTTGTTACTGAATGGATAATTTGGGATAATACACTTCCGGTCTGTCTTCTGGTACGTGACGGTTTTATGGCGATAAAAGCGGCAAGCAACGTGTTCTGGATATTGTTTTTCGCGTACACCGGAATCACGTTCTTTAAAAAGCGCGAGCTGCCTTCGTGAGGAATCTGTCAGATGAAAAAGATCATTACAGGATTATTCTTCCGGCTGATCAAGGGCTTTGAGATATGGGCCTTGATCGCGCTGCTGATAACAGCTTCATTTGCTATCAACCTGCAACAGGCATATGATCAATATTTCCTTTATCTCTATCGTTCTGAAGATAAAATGACTATCAGTTCTAGTGATGGGGATTTTGTAATTGATGCTGATAATGTCAGGCAATACTGTTTCGAGAATTCCAGGATGAGTGCCTATGATTATTACAGAAAAAGTATTGAACCGGTCCCGGAAATAAGCGATAACGGACAAAATATCTTTTTTGGTTATGATGAGATGATGTTCTTAGCCTCATCTGTAAGTATTCAGATCGTGGTTCCTTCTATACTGATAGTAATATTCATGCCTGTATTTTTCGGCAGGGTATACAGTGACGGGACAATGAAGAACTATCTGGCATGCGGTATCAGCAAAGGTACGATATATCTGTCATCGTTGGTATTTTCTTTTGCTTTGGACCTTTTTATGGTCCTGATAAATATTCTGGTCTTTGCGGGATTTTGTTTGTATTATGCCTGGAAACCGCCTTTGTATTTGCCGGTCATACTTGCCATATTAGCATCATCTGTATTGTTCTTATTTACGGTTACGTCTATATGCCTGTCAGTACTTTTCGTAAGTGCGAAAAGTACAGCAGCGTTTATCGTCGGTTTTTTGATTGAATTCTTATTGGTCTTTAATTCATTTATGACGCTTATCCCTTTAAACAAGATCATTGAATCACAGCCTTCATGTCCCATTGACGGTAAGGAATTTGCCGAATATAAAGAGATAGTTAAGAAGAACAGTGAAGAAGGACTTTATACAACTGCTTTTTACGAGAAATTAGATCTTTCTGAGTTCTCTATAAAGCTCTTTCATGAAGGAAAAGAGATTAAGGTCCAAGGCGACAGTACATTACCGCCGGCCTTGAAATATACTTTGTTAACTGCGGTATATATTAACCCTGCGATGATCCACCAGTTAATTTTCCCTGCCAATATGGATATTGAGATTCCTCTTTACATGATCTGCCGTGACGGCCTGTTGGCGGTCAATATAGGCAGTAATTTGTTCTGGATCTTGATTTTTACGTACACCGGAATCACTTTCTTTAAAAAGCGCGAACTGCCTTCCTGAGGAATCTGTCAGATGAAAAAGATCATTACAGGATTATTCTTCCGGCTGATTAAGGGCTTTGAGATATGGGCCATAATCGCTCTATTGATATGGGCATCTGTAGCTATTGATAAGATTCTCTTTGCCACATCTGATATATCGGCATTCCGGAATGAATCGATGAATACCGTTTACGATGGTAATGGTAAAGAAAGTCCGGAACTGTTGGTTCAGGAACGTTTTGAGTATAGCGGTATGAGTGCTTATGACTTGTACAGAGGAATGTGCGAGCCGGTGGAGATTAAAGACTCATATAATGTTAATGCTTTTTTTGAATCAGAAGAAGAACTTGTCTTTTTCTGTTCTATTTTAGGGGTGCTAATTATTGTTCCTGCTGTCCTTATTGTATTGTTTATTCCTGTTTTCTTCGGAAGGTTGTTCAGTGACGGAACACTAAAGAATTACATTGCCTGCGGCCAGAGTAAGAGAACGTTATATCTTGCTTCTCTAATGTTTTGTTTTGCTTTGGATGTGTTTATGGTTCTTGTTAACGCATTGATCTTTTTGTGCTGGTGTATTTATTATGCCTGGAAGCCGCCTGTGTATTTTCCTGTTGTACTTGGATTGTTTTTATCATCACTGCTCCTTTTGTTTGTGATTACTTCTGTTTGTCTTTTTGCGCTTTTGGCCAGTTCAAAGCGCAGTATTCCATTTATTGTCGGTTTATTAATTGTGCCTGTCTTTTTGTTTACTAATCTTCCGGCATTGTTACCTGCATCTAAGCTTGTTGAAGCCCAGGAACTCTATTCTTTGGATAGTGCTGAATACAAAGCTTATATGGATATCATGATGAAGAATAACGAAGAAGAAAAGTTTATTCAGCCATATTATGTGAAGATGGATCCGGCTGAGTTTAGAATTAAGATCTCATATGAGGGTAAAGAAATCCCGCTTTATAAAGAAAGCTCATTAAACCCCGTATTTAGAAGTATGCTTTTGGCTACTATCTATTTGAATCCTGCGATGGTCTATCAATTCACGTTTAATTATGAAGAGACCATTCTTCCTTCATATGTTTTATACCGGGATGGATTTATGGCTATCAATATAGTAAATGAATTGCTGTGGATCACAGTATTTACCGGTATTGGAATATCAAGGTTCAGGAAGCATGAGATTGCATGCTGAAGAATAGATTTACACTTGTGGTATCATTGTCCATATCTTTATGAAAGAAGTCTTTAACTTGTCGGTACTGATCATTCTGTGCGTTTTGCTTGCCATAGCACTTACTCTTGCGGTCATTAAGATCATTCTCTTAAGGCGCGGTTTTGATGAGCTTACTGAAAATATAGAAGACCAGGTAAGCGGAAAGACTCAGATCCCTGTTACTCTGACTACTTCAGATCCTCATGCAAGACACACAGCTGAGATCCTTAACAGAGAGCTTAAGAATCTTGACAGGGAGCGCAACGAATACTTAGACGGCAACCGCAAGGTTGCAGAAGCCGTTACGGGAATATCCCATGATATAAGAACGCCTCTTACGGCGATCAATTCCTATTTGGACCTGATGGCTGATGAGAAGGATGAGGAATTAAAAGCCCAGTATCTTGAGCGTATCAAGAGCCGCACGCTTTCTTTGAGCGACCTGGCAGACGAACTCTTCAAATACAGTACTTCCACTGATCCCGAGAGATATCCTGTGCAGACTGAGAGTGTCTCTTCAGAGCCCATCGATATCTGCAGAGTATTGGAAGAATGCATGCTCTCGTTTTATGCCGGTTTTAAGAAGAGAGGGATCGAACCTGATATCGAGATACCTGATGAGCCTGTATTTGTATTATGCGATAAGAAGAGTGCAAACCGTATTTTCGAGAACATAATCGGCAATGCTATCAAGTATGCCAACAACGATCTGAAAGTAAAGCTCGATCCGAAAGGGCAGGTAATATTCAGCAATCCTGCACCGGACCTGACTCCTGTGTCGGCCGCAAAGCTTTTCGACCGCTATTTTACGGTAAAAGAGGGCAATGCTTCTACAGGTTTGGGCTTCTCGATAGCGAAAGAACTCATAACAAGGAATAACGGAACGATCGAAGCTGATCTTAAGGACGGCATTCTCATGATCACCGTCAGCTTTAATCTGAAGGAAGCTGAAGAGCAGAACTGATCTAGCCGATCTTCTCATAATGCCAGATCATGCTGTCATCAAGGCCTGAGTGCATAAGTGTTCCGTAGAGGACATAGTTGACCTGAGGCTTACCCTCAGAGAACCATAAGATATAGTCGTCATCAAATCCTACCGCAAGCTTGTCACCGTCAGTATAGAACTTAAATGCCTGTGTAAGGTTAACGTTCTTTGCCTGCCAGCTTGTGATGCCGTTATCAACCGTCAGATATCTGTCGCCGTCTTTTTCTTTTATGAGTGTCTTATCGCCTTTGTTGATGAGCTCGCATTCGATCCGTGTATCACCGCTTGTTAAGATGTAAGTGCCGTCGCCTAAAGGATTCCAGGATTCGACATAGGTCCTGCTTATGTAGTCCTTGTATAAAGCCCTGTCCTGAGGCAGCTGGGTACGCATGGTGGCAAGCCCTAAGACTTCTCCGAATACCAGAACGGTGGCTGCTGCAGCCAGTGTAAATGAGAATGACCAGGAGATCTTTGTGTTATTCAGTTTCTTAATCTTCTCTTTAAGCGGAGTCTTGTCTCTTGAGGCAAACCATTCCTTAAACAATCTTAGACCCAATAAGCTTATCGGGAAGAGGATCATGAAGTATGAGAAGACATACTGTGATTTGGCTTCCCAGAAGGTGTGGAAGATAAAGCCGCCGACAAATATCATCGGCATGAAGAGCGCTTCTTCGAGGTGCTTTTGCTTTTTTGCGAACCAGAGGGAAAGGACTACTCCGGTCCATACTATGACCTGGAAAAATGACAGTGCGATAAGCACCGGGTATGCGTGCTCCGGTCTTATGAATTCGTAGAACCACTGCGCCGTATCGTGCTCGGGGCATGTCTGGATGCACATATAAGCCTTATATGCGGGATCTGCCCACTGGTGAAGCTGCTTTCTGGTAAAGAAATTCAGGAAATAAGCGGGCTCTTCCATCATCTCCGTCAGTGACGCTTTATATACTTCAGCTGCATATGCGGACTGCGCTTCCTTATCGCCGCCGAACTGTTCATAAGTATCCGCGTTAAAACCGTTATAGCCGCCGGGATAGTTCTGATCGTTCTCCTGGACGCCCATGGCAAGGTAGGAGATGTAGCTGACGCCTCCGTTAAGAGGAAGTCCTGTTAAATTCCTCATTACAAGAAGCGGTATGAATGAAGACAGCCAGACGCAAAGGATCATTGCCGGAACAACAATAAGACGCTTGTAATTCCTGACAGAGATTGCCTTGAACAGACAGTATATTGCGATGCCTACTGCAAAGATCATCTGGTTGCTCTTGATGACGCAGGAGAAGAACATGGCGATAAGTGAGAGAACCGAATATAGGGCCTTGTTCTTTTCGAATGCCTGTACGATAAGCCTTACAGCAAGAACTGACAGCGCGAGGGCAGCGATGTTTCCGTAGATGTAAAGAGCGTAGAGAGTTGACGGCATAAAGAAGATGCCTGTAACAAGGAGCAGGAGCTGCGATGTTTTCCCGAGTCCTATCTGCTTTCCTATAAGCGATAATTCGTTATAGAGCAGCACGAGGCAAAGCACATTTACAAGCCTGAAGAAAGTGTAATTGTATGTGCCGACGGCAAAGCTTGCGAGATAGGAGAGGAGGGCCAGACCATACTGGTTCGGATAGATATCCATGTATCCGGCAGGCCGGAAAAACTCCGTATTGCCGTTCCTAAGATCAGCGACGCTTACCTGGACATTCAGCTGGTCAGCAGTTGTACCAAGCCCGCAGGAAAGGGAGAATACGACTCCTATGACCGCAATAAGTGCCAGGAGTATTATCTTCAGCAAAGTGAAGTGTTTATTTGCAAACTCCCTGATCTTTATCCTGTCGCAGAAGATTACTCCCGTTAAGGCAAGCGCTATAGCAAGCAGGTTGAAGATAACGATATCACCTGAGAAGTAGTTCATCTGGAATCTGTCAGCGGTCGTAAAACAGGTGCAGAACAGATTCAATATCAATATGTAAATTGATAAGGCAAATGAAATAACTGAGATTATGTTGCGGTAGATCTTCATAAAAAGATTATACGCTAAAACATGTTTGAAGTGCTCGTGCATAAATAATAAATAAGCACGCAACCTTTTGACTGCGTGCTTAATGATGAGATCCTGATCAACCGGTATAGTATCAGTCTTCCTGAGTCTCTTTAATGATCTTGGCGTTTTCTTCCTGGGTCTTCGGATCGAAGGAAAGCATCGGTTCAATATCCTTGCCGTGGAGTCTTCTGTCAACGTAGTTCCTGGTGAGCTTCATTACAACAGGGCTCATTGCGAGAACACCGATGAGGTTGGGGATCATCATGAGACCGTTGAATGTATCGGAGATATCCCATGCGATAGAAGAAGTCATGAGGGCGCCAGACAGGATCATGATAACGAATAATACCTTATAGATCTTTGTGATAACTGGCGCATGCTTTCCTGCCAGGTATTCGACTGCCTTTGAGCCGTAGTGAGACCAGCCGAGGATAGTCGTAAATGCGAATGCGAGAATTGCAAGGGCAATGAATATCCTGCCGAATTCGAAGTTACCGAACTTGAAGATAGTATTGAAAGCCTCAGCTACAAGTGTAGCATCAGAAGCTGTGTCTGCAGCACCTGTTGTAAGGTCGATAACTCCTGATGTAAGGATCGTAAGAGCTGTCATCGAGCAGACGATGATCGTATCGGCAAAAACTTCAAAGATGCCCCAGAGGCCCTGCTTAACAGGCTCTTTGACGTTGGAGTTGCTGTGTACCATAACTGATGAACCGAGGCCTGCTTCGTTTGAAAAGACGCCTCTCTTGCATCCCTGTGTGATTATCGTCTTGAAGGCAACGCCTGTAGCGCCGCCCCAGGCAGCCTGCTTTGTGAATGCCATGGTGAAGATTGCCTTGAAAGCAGGGAGGATGCCCCTGAAGTTTGCGATGATGATGATAATGCTTCCAAGAACGAAAAGGACTACCATTACAGGAACTACTGTCTCAGCTACGGTAGCGATCCTCTTAAGACCGCCTAAAACAACGAATCCTACGAGCACCATCAGAATTATTCCGACGATGAGCATGTAGAGCGTGACATCAGTATCGCCTGATGAATAGAGAACCTTGGAAGACAGCGGCTTGATGTCAAATGCCGATGTGAAGTTGATTACGATCTTGTTGACCTGGCCCATGTTTCCGATACCGAATGCTGCAAGCGCTGCGCATACCGCGAAAATTATGGCAAGGATCCTTCCTATGATCTTCATGTGCGGATAACCGCCCAAGCCGTCCTGGAGATAGTACATGGCACCGCCTGACCATTCTCCTTCATGATTCTTTCTTCTGTAGTAGATGCCGAGGATGTTTTCGGAATAGTTGGTCATCATGCCGAAGAATGCTGCGACCCACATCCAGAAAACAGCGCCCGGGCCGCCTGTCATAATGGCTGCGGATACGCCTGCAATGTTGCCGACACCTACTGTAGCTGCAAGAGCCGTGCAGAGTGCCTGGAACTGTGAAATGGATGCTTTTTCTTTTGTGTGGGAGATAACCTTTTTATCGAAAAGGCTTCCGATGGTCTTTTTCCACCAGTGCCCGAAATGAGTGACCTGGAAAAACCCTGTTAAGATCGTCATGAGGATTCCGGTGCCGATGAGAAGGATGATACCGATCTTTACCCAGACGAATTCGTTGATTACGTCATTAATGCCTGCCAAAGTGTCCCAAAATGAATTGTCCATAAACATTCTCCTGATTACGAATGGTTTATTTTATACTGACAGATATATTTATGGCAACAAGCTGTTTTTGCATTTCACCTTCGAAAATCAGCCACTTACCGCTTTTCGCGATACAGGGAAAAAAGCCTTTGCTAGTATTTGGCTACAAACAAGGAAACAGGAGGTGACAGATATGATCAAGGCATTCATTACGAGTTCTTGAAGTTCGCATCGTTCAGGAAGAAAAATGAGGTAACATAAGAGCATCTTTCCATCGGAGGATTACTCAAAGTGAAGGTAAGTATTGATATTTCATCTGAATATAAAGAGCCGTTTGCCGTTATCCATACGGCCAAGGTAACTGACGAGATCCAGAGGGCAGTGGATATGCTGGGCACGGAAGAGACACCGGTAACTGCTTTCAGGAACGAAGAAGACATTGTGGTCTTAAAACCCGACGAGATATACATGGTAAGGGTAGAGGACGGGGATACGATCATATACGGCGCGAAGAGCCAGTACCGCTCAAGAAGAAGGCTCTACGAGCTTTCAGAACAATTGGGGAGCAAGTTCATGCAGATATCAAAGACCACACTGGTAAACCTCTCATATATGGACAGCATAGAACCCGGATTCTCAGGCACGCTCTTATTGAAATTAAAGAACGGAAACAAAGATTATGTTTCCAGAAAATACCTTCCGGCATTTAAGAAATATTTGGGATTATAAGGAGGTAATAGCAATGAAAAATGTAATTAAAGAAGTTTTGAAGAGTACGGTAATAAGCATCAGTATGGCGCTTACGATCTTCTGCCTTATCGGAATGGCGTTCGATATCGCTTTCGGCGGCAACTTCAGCCTTACAGACTACGGATATACGAAGATGGCTTTAGGAAGTATCCTGGTAGGCCTGGGATTCGGAATCCCTACAATCGTATATCACAAGGAGAGCATCCCGACTCCCGTAAAGGTAATAATCCACATGGGAATAGGCTGCGCGATCTACACGGCAGTAGCATTTGCGGTCGGCTGGTTCGGAGCTTCAACAAACCTCGTACAGGGCATCATCATAGCAGCAATCCAGCTTGCCGTAGCGTTTGTCATCTGGTTCTGCTTCATGCGCTACTACAGCAGAGAAGCCAGGAAGATGAACGATAAGATCCAGTCCATGAAGAAATAACGAAAATACCTGATTTTTGCCGAAATTTAGATGCTTTTAGTTTAATTCCCCTTCTGTATAATCGCACGGAAGGGGAATTGCTATGAAAAGAGAGAAAGTTTTAAGTCTTGTACTGGCCTTTGCTTTTTTGGTTTCAGGGTGTAACAGGGGCAAGGCTGAAACAACAGAACAGACTATTATCAGCGGTGCTGCCGGACAAACGGCGGAATCTGCTTTAGCAGAAACCTCTGCAACGGAAACTACGGCTTCTGAGCCTTTTGAATTCAATCCTCATGTTTATTCAGGAAAGATCGCAGAAAGAATCCCACAGGATTACTGGGACTCGTTCTATAACCTTTGCGATGCTTTAAGAAAGGGTGAGGGTACTTTCAAGTGTTCAAGCCAGGAAGCCTATAACTGGGCTACTGATGTATCTGTGTTATGTGATCTGTTTCCTGCGGCAGGTGCGAAGATAGAAGGAAAAAGCACCGACGGTTCTCCTGCTTACGAGAACGGGACCGGAAAGATCTGCTACAACATGCCTGTTGAAGACTTCATCAAAAGAGAATCTGATTTTGAAAAAACGATCACAGATATCCTCAACAGCACTATTGAGAAAGACGATTCGGAATATGAGAGGGCTCTTAAACTGTATCTTTATGTTGCGAAGAACTTCGTTTACGATAATGCGCTTATTGAGAATCTGAGTGATGATGAGAACTATGTATATGCCTGCTTTAAGGAAAAGAGGGGACAGTGCGTTAATTTTGCGTCTGTCTATGCGTATCTCCTCCTTCAGGCAGATATCGATGCAGTAAGTTACCGTATCTATGAGGACCTTTGTCATGCCTGGACATATGCCGTGATCGGAGGCAAGGGCTATCATATCGATGCCACGTGGGCTCTTCAGGCTGAAGGAGTAGACGGTATCTATCTGGATTACTTCATGATGAGTGACAAAGACAGGATCGCGGACGGATGCACGTTAACTGATCCTAATGTAACTCTGCTGCCCGAGTGCAGTGTGAATAAGACTAATGTTAAGTTCGAAGCGACTGACGAACAATACTGCATACGGGATTACTGCAGATTCGTATCCCTCGATGAAGAGAAGAAGACAGTTCATTATGTTGATCTGTATAATGAACCAAAAGAGTTTTACTATGGAAATATCTGAGAACTATGGGGAGATAGAATGAAGAACAGGAATTTTATTTGTGTATTGCTTGTTTCTGCAATCCTTTTGTCCGGCTGCAACAGTGCTAAGACTGTTCAGACGGAATCAAGTTCACCGGAAACGTCACAGACGATAGAGAAGATCGTATTTACCGAAGATGAATCCGTGACGGAAGCATCTTCTGAACAGATTCAGGAAAAATTCGAATTTAATCCGCATGTATACTCGGCACAGCTTGCCAAGACTGTGCCCCAGGAACACTGGGATGCTCTGTACAGCCTCTGTGACGCATTAAGAGCAGGCGAGACCACTTTCAAGTGCGCTGATGAAAAAGCGTATAAGTGGGTTACGGATGTCACCATTATGTGCTGTCTTTTCCCTGTGGCAGGACTTCAGTTTGATGCAGAAAGTTCCGACGGATCTCCTGCTTTCGAGAACGGCATTGGCAAGATCACGTACAAAACGGATATCGATGAGTGGAAAAAGAGAGAAGCCGACTTTGAAGCCATGATCGTTGACATCATCAACAGCACAGTTGAGAAAGACGATACGGATTTTGAGAAAGCCCTCAAGCTCTACTTATATGTCGCAAAGAACTACACTTATGAGTATGACGTCGTTCAATGGGACAACTATGTATACAAGACTTTTGTCAAGAAGACCGGACAATGCATCAATTTCGCGGCCGTGTATGCTTATCTGCTCATGCAGGTAGGCGTTGATGCGCTGCCGTGCGGTACATACGACGGTATGTGCCACGCGTGGACGTATGTGACGATAAACGGAAAAGGCTACCATATCGATACGACATGGGCATTACTGGATAATTATGCCGGTATGGAGCAAGTCTATCTCGATTACTTCATGATGAGCGATGCCGAAAGAAATAACGATAACTGCCTTGTAGCGGATCTTACAGTAGATGTCCTTCCGGGAATATGGGTAAGACTCACGGATGTATCTTATGCCGCAACTGATAACAGTTACAACATAAGAACATTCAGTACATTTGTCTCGCTGGATGAAGAGAACAAGATACTTCATTACAGGACAATGGAAGGCGAAGATAAAGAACTCCGCTACGATATCTGATAAGAGCCTTTATTCGTAATCGCTGAATGAATTCTTGTAGATGACTGTCTTGCCGTCGCCTGCGATGCCGAATACCGGTTCGCTCGAGCTCCCGGCTGACATATCCTTAAAGTTCTCTTCGAACATGTACATGCGCGAATCGATCATGTCGAGCTCATGCAGGATCATAGCCTCAGGTGTGGAAGGTACTCTGATGGCTCCCCATTCCGGCTGGCCGTGGTGGGATGCGATCATGTGCTTGAGCATTGCGACCTGCTCAGCATTATAGGATTTGCCGCCTACTGCCTGATTCTTGTTCCAGACTTCGTGATCTATCATCTCGATGCCCAGGAGTGGGTGACCGAAGAGATTGCCCATATCGGTATATTTTGCTATGCCGGTATCTGATGTCTTCATCTCGATGAGCTTGCCGATGTCATGAAGGGCAGTGCCACAGACCAGAAGCTCCCTGTTAAGAAGCGTGTATACTTCACATACCGCGTATGCGGATCTGAGCATCCTGTATGTGTGGTAGGCAAGGCCGCCGTAGATATTGTGATGCATTGCCTTGGCTGCGGAAGACTTTGTAAATGCAGCCAGATTGGACTTGATGATCCTGACAGCAAGGGCTGTGAGCGAGAAATCATCGTCAGGTACGTCAATCGTATTCATGTCATAAGCTCTGCCTGAGGACTGCTTGATCAGCTTGATGATGTCATTGGTAAGCTTCGTGGGGTCTTCAGGCGGAAGCTTTATCAACTGCTTTAACTCGTCTTCAGGGAGCTTTACGGGATTGATGTTTATGATCTTGTAGCTCTTGCTGCCCTTATAATCCGTGATCTCGAGCCTGATGAGCGCTGTGATGCCTTCTTCGATGCCGGCATAAGCAAGATCTGCCTTCGTAGTATCGAACTGGATAGCCGTAATGGTGTCATCACCGTCACTTATCGTGATCTTTACCATCGGCTTGTTATTGGCTGTATTTGTCTGGGTGACCGCAGATACGACAACGCTTGTATCGTAGATGCCGAGATCCATAGTGCTGAACTTGATAATTGCCATGTGTTCACCTCTTATTAAATCTTTTCAAGTAAATGTTAGCATATATGTCATTTAATGCTATAACCTTGATATTGAATGGACGGTCATTCGTGCTATAATCTGCGCGGTTTGTCCTAAAGTCAGAATTTATTGTTTACGGGAAGTTGTATGAGATATAAACTTGCGTGCTTTGATCTTGACGGCACCCTTCTTGATACGATAGGAGGGCTTACTTCAAGTCTCAACGCTGCCAGAAGGATGAATAATCTGGCACCGCAGACAGAAGAGCAGGTTATCACCTTTATCAACAACGGCGTCGTCCGATTCATTGAAAGAAGCCTTACTGCTGATCCCGGAGAATATAGTGAAGAACTGAAGTTAAAACTTCTGAAGGACAACATATCATATTACGATTCCCACTGTCTTGATAACACGAAGCCTTATAACGGCATACAGGAAGTCTTAAACCGTCTTAAGTCCGACGGCATGAAGCTCGCCTGCGTCAGCAACAAGAATGATGAGCCTGCAAAGATCCTTGTAGATCATTTCTTTCCGGGCCTTTTCGATTACGTAAGCGGCTCAATGGAAGGCGTAGAGAGGAAGCCCTCGCCCGAACCTGTCATGAAGTGCCTTGACGCCCTTGGCATCGAGAAAAGTGAGGCTGTCTATATCGGCGATTCTGATACCGACATAAAGACCGCAGTAAACAGCGGGCTTGATATAATAAGCTGTACATGGGGCTACAGGACGCGTGAGTTCCTTATGGAGAACGGAGCTGTAAGCATCTGTTCTGATCCGGTCGATCTCCGGAGCTTTATGAGGTGACGGCTATGTCTGAGAATTCGAAAACAAAAGAAAGGTCGAAGCTCCGTCTTACCGCTTTGTGCGGTGTTTTCGCTGCCCTGGTATTTATCGGAACACAGATAAGGATCCCGACCGCGATCGGATATATCAACTTAGGTGACGGAGTAATCCTCATAGCATCCTATTTTATCGGTCCTGCGGCGTTTTTCCCCGGTGCCATAGGCTCAGCATTAAGTGACCTCATCGCAGGATATCCGATGTATATCGCGCCGACATTCCTGATCAAGGGACTGATGGGCCTTGCTGCGGCTCTTATAATGACAGCGTCTCACGGCAAGAAGGCTCCGGGCATAGTGATCCGGCTTGCTGCTTTCTTAGGTGCCGAACTGATAATGGTAGGCGGATATTTTGTTTTCGAAGCATTGTATTACGATATTGCAGCTGCTGCAGGTTCAGTTGTCTTTAATCTTATTCAGGCCGGAGCTGCGGTCGTTATCGCAATTCCGCTTACTTACGCCATAAATATCCGTAAAAAAAGATAAAAAACGCTTGGATTTGCACTATCCGGTTGATTTTTTCGATTTAACAGTCTATAGATATTATACGAAGATTGTTTTATACCGGAGGCTCTCATGAAGGGCAACAATAAAACATTGCCCAGACTTCTCATCATAGAATTCCTGAAGAAGAATCCCGACAAGCGGTTTACCGCCCGGGATATTTGTAATGGGATAAATATCAAGAAGGGCGAGGCGGTGAAGTCTACCGTATACCGCAATATCGATAAGCTCTGCAATGAAGGGCGCCTCGTAAAGTATAAAGAGCCTAATGCCAAAGCTATGAGCTACCAGTATTCTGAAGGGCACGGTTCCTGCAAAGAGCATTCACACGCGCAGTGCTCTGAGTGCGGCAAGTTATTCCATATCGATAATGAAGTTTTTGCGGATGCCGCGAAAAAGATGCGTGAGCAGTACGGGATCAACATGGACTTCCAAAAGACGTTGATAATAGGGATATGCAACGAATGCAAAGAGAAGAAAAACAGATTTAAGCGTCCGTAAAGGATGCTTTTTTTATCTTAAATAGATTTTTTGTGTGAGAATGTAAGAAACCGGTGATCTGAGTCGTTAATATAGTGAGATCTCAAATACTGCAAGGGGAGGTTCAGGAGTGAAAAATGAGGATGTTGTAAGGCTGTTCGATCTTTATTCGAATGATCTTTACAAATTTGCAGTCTCATATCTAGGTTCGAAGCACGACGCTGAAGATGTCGTTCAGGAAGTGTTCGCGAAGCTTCTGGATAAGCATATGTTTTTCGAGAACAGGAACGAGAGAGCATATCTTATGACGATGACTGCAAACAAATGCAAGGATCACCTTAAGTCCTCATCCAGAGCTGACGCAGATCTGGAATCCGAAGAATGGCACCTGCAGTACTATGAAGGATTTACGGAAAGAAACAAAGCTGTCTTCGATGAACTTATGCGCCTGGAAGAACAGTTCAGGGTACCGATATATCTGCATTACTATGCCGGCTACTCGTATAAGGAGATAAGCAGGATATTAAAGATCTCTGAATCCGCAGTCGCGGTGCGGATAAACAGAGGCAAGGAGCGTTTGCGGATCAGGTTGGAGGAATAGAAAAATGAAAGACACATTTGATAAAGTCGTAATGGATGAGGAAAGGCAGGAAGAGATCCGTGCCGCACTTATTGGGAAGAAGAGAGCTAAGAAGACATGGCTCGCTCCGCTTGTTGCGGTTGCGGCAGCAATAGCGGTCATAATGATCGTGCCGTACACAAGAGAGGTTGTTGTAAGAGCAGCAGGGGAGATCTTAAGGAATATTACTGTTATTCATAACGGCAGAACCCTGAAGTACACTGAAGAGAGTGAGATCGTTGTCGACGGAAAAACGGTGCGTAATTTCACTTTGGATTACAATGTCGAATCCGGTTACAGTTATGCACAGGTTAAGGATAACCGCCTTTACTTTGTTCTCGATGACAAATGGACTGATATTACAGACGTTTGCAGTGAGGACAAGTATATCCGCTATGAGGAGAAAGGCGATGACGGATCGAAGTTCATCATTTATATCGGAGGAACGGTTTCAGATCACGGGGTTATGCAGGCCCTGCTTGATGCTGATGGCAATTGCATTTCCGTCATATGCAATCAAGATGAACTTCCGAAGTGGGCAGAGAAAGCTCTCAAGGACGATAAGATAGAACCGAATTTCGTAATGACGGGAACAGGCGGCAACTTCTTGTGATCTATTACTGACTTAAGGCTCCGGATGATCCGGAGCCTTTTTTATTTTGCACTGATTTGATTTATAATTAAGTGTAATCCTTTATGCAAAGGAGCTTGATCATGAATAACTATGATGTAATCATTATCGGTGCAGGCCCCGGCGGAATATTCTCTGCCTATGAACTCGTAAACTTAAGGCCTGATCTTAAAGTCGCTGTTTTCGAGGCCGGCAAGCCTCTTGAAGAACGTAAATGTCCCATTGACGGAGATAAAGTAAAGAGCTGCATTAACTGTCCTTCTTGCGCTATCATGCGCGGATTCGGCGGCGCGGGCGCATTCTCAGACGGCAAATATAACATCACTAATGATTTCGGCGGAACATTGTACGAGCATATCGGCAAGGAAAAAGCTTTAGAACTCATGAAGTATGTAGACGGCATCAACCTTGCCAACGGCGGTGAGGGTACGAAGCTCTATTCGACAGCAGGGTCTTCATTTAAGAAGATCTGCCTTGAGAATAAGCTCCACCTGCTCGATGCTTCAGTAAGACACCTCGGTACCGATAAGAACTATCAGGTGCTCGGTAATATCTTCAACGTTCTTAAGGACAAAGTCGATTTCTTCTTTAATTCACCTGTAGGAGATCTTAAGATCTTAGATGACGGCACATATGAAGCCGAGTGCGGCGGCGAATCTTACACATGTAAGAAGTGCATCGTTTCAGTCGGACGTTCAGGAAGCAAGTGGATAGAGAAGGTTTGCAGGGAACTTGAGATAGAGACATATTCCAACAGAGTTGACATCGGCGTAAGAGTCGAGCTTCCCGCGGTAGTGTTCTCTGATCTTACATCCGAGCTCTATGAGAGTAAGATCGTATACCGTACGGAGAAGTTCGAAGACAAGGTAAGAACGTTCTGCATGAATCCTTACGGCTACGTTGTTACGGAGAATACGAACGGCATCGTTACCGTAAACGGCCACAGCTTCGATAATCCGGAGCTCCAGTCAGAGAATACGAACTTTGCTCTGCTCGTATCAAAGCATTTCTCTGAACCCTTCAAGGATTCCAACGGATACGGCGAATCCATTGCAAGACTTTCAAATATGCTCGGAGGCGGAGTCATCGTCCAGCGCTTCGGAGACCTTACGAGAGGAAGACGTTCCAATACTTCCAGGATCGAGGAGTCGACCGTAAGGCCGACTTTGAAGGCTACACCGGGTGATCTGTCTCTCGTTCTTCCGAAGAGAATATTAGACGGCATCATTGAGATGATCTACGCGCTCGATAAGATCGCTCCGGGTACCGCAAATGACGATACATTGCTCTATGGTGTTGAAGTTAAGTTCTACAACATGGAAGTTGCGATCAATGACAGGCTTGAGACACGTTATCCCGGTTTGTTCGTAATAGGTGACGGTTCGGGTGTAACGCATTCACTGTCGCATGCATCGGCATCGGGTGTATTCGTTGCAAGAGAGATCGCGGAAGAGTGATGGAAATCTGAAGAGCTGGTTTTTCGCTTTTGCATCAACGCAAAAATCAGGGGCTGCCTCTTAAATCCGAGACAGCCCCATATAGTTGGAATGAGTTATGATTTACTTCTTTTCTTCGATCTTTGAATCAGCATTCTTCTTTACGGAAGCGACACCCTTTAGGCAGCTGTCGAGCTTGGAGTAACCTTCGCTGGTTGCAATGATCTGTCCGTTCTTAGCCTTTAAGCGGAAGCGGAATTCACCCTTCTTGTCCTTGTAAACTTCAAACTTAGGATTTAATTCTGTCTTGAAGTCCTTTTCCGTCTGGTTCTCGATGTTAGCAACAGGTGCATTTGCTGTAACAGATGCAATACCGTTCTTCGCAGTTGCAATTGACTTGTAGAGCTGGCTGGAGGCGATTACTTCGCCGTTGCTTGCAACAAGATTGAACTTAAATCCATTCTTTGCTTCTGATAATACGTACTTAGCCATAAAAAACCTCCTGACTTAAAGACTGTATAGTTATTAAAGTATTTTTATAATAGCAAAACAATCTGTTCAGGACAACACCGAAAAGCATTTATTTTAGGGCTTTTCTGGACTTTTTTACGAGAAGTATGATCACGATGACCATGCAGACCGAAGTGACTGCCGTCGTTGCAAGACCTCCTTCGGGTCCGAATGCTCCGCCGGTGATGAGAGAAGATGCATCCTTGCTGTAAAGGATCTTAAACACGGTGTTCGAAGCTTCGTTGCCTGATACCTGAAGACCGTAGATATTTCCCTGTGTGAGGTTCCATGCTGTGTGCATGGCAGAAGTCATCCAGATATCTCCGGTATAGAGATATACCAGAGCGAAGAGCACAGCGATCAGAACGAGGTTAACAGATGCCAACGGAGTAAATCCGGGATTCAGCGAATGGAATGCGGAGAACAGGATGGAAGATACGATGACACTGAAGGCAACCTTATATCTCTTGTTCATAGCAGGGATCATGTAGCCTCTGAACATCAATTCCTCGGATGCGCCCTGAGGGAACCACATGAAGAGGTTGAAGATGAATGCTCCTATGCCTGAAGCGCTGAGATTAAAGCCTGAGAAGGAGATCTGACCTGTGATCACCATTATCGCGATCGTTCCTGTCATCATAAGGAAACCGAACAGGAAGCCGAGGCCGTAGTTTACGGCAATGTGCTTTCCGCTCGTAAGAGGATAGCCGCATGCGCCGATCTTATTCTTGATACCCTTGATCTTCCAGACTCTTCCCGCGTGGATAAAGTAAGTCAGTATGATAAGGATATATCCTATTGTCATCATGACAAGGAAGAGCGGATCCTTGAAGAAGATGCCGAAGATCTCAAATGTCTTGTTGAAGATATCTTCCACGCTTCCGACATTTGCGAGATCCTGAATAAATGATGAGTATTCGGGCTTCCTCATGTAGGAGACCACGACAGGGATCATCGCAAGGAACTGGTAGAAGGATAATACAACGAGAGGGTAGAAGAGCTCTGTTATGAAATAACTGAAATTATCGGAAGCATTATTGAAGACCTGCATGACGGATTTATTGCCGCCTTCGCGGTAACGCTTGACTTCCTTGGCATCAACAGTGTCGATGGATACCGTATAACGCTCGCTGTGAAGGAGTCTTTCTGTAACGAACAGGATTATGACCGTAAGTACCAGTGTTGCAAGAGAGCTTACTATGAGACCCGGAACGTTGGCATAGCCGGTAAGCACGTCACCGATACCGTAGAACTGTCCGTGTACGGGAAGGAACAAATAGAAATCCTCTCTCTCGGATACTGACTGGATACATGTGACGCAGACAGCTACGAGGATAAGGAAGATAGGAAGGAATGCGGTCTGGGCGGATACTACAGTATCGTTGATAACCGATATCATGATCGTGACTGAAGCGATGAAGACTGCAAGGACGATCAGATAGATATACAAAGCGAGGTAAGCACCTATGTTGAACTGGCCGACCAAAAGGGCGGATACAGTTGCGACGATAAGTGCGGGTATAAGCGTCTTGATAACGACACCGCCGAGATATCCTAAGATGATCGCGTATCTTGGAAGCGGAGTAAGAAGTATTCCGGTAAATGTCCCGCGTTCCTTCTGTCCCGCGATGACATTGGTGCCGATGCTCATTGAAGAGTAGAGCAGGATGATGAACAGGAGGATCGGAACGAAGGTCCTGCTCATGGTGTTGACAAATGCTTTGATGCCGTATTCGCTCTCTGCGGTAGTGATAGGATCATTAATAATCTGGGAATCGGATACGGAAGTTATCTTAAGTCCGTAATCGGCACGGAGTTTACTCTGATATCCTTCCAGATATTCTTCGATAAAGCCGTTCCTCATCTCGGAATATTCCATTGAATTCGTGCGGAAGTAAGTAAGCAGCTGCGGCTTGATATCGGCATTGCCGTCCTGTCTTGCCTTTATCTGCTCATCGAAGTCCTTAGGGAAGACGATCGTAAGATATGCATCGTTATCTCTCATCCATTTGCCGAATGTAACGAAGTCATAAAGAGCGTCTGTATCTTTATAGATGAATTCGGTCCATCCGTAACCGTCGTACTGATACTCAAAGAACATCATGTTGCGCCAGTTATAAAGGAAGTTATAGCGGTCACCGTAGGCTTTGGATTTCTGATCGCGGGCGGCCTGTGTCTGTTCATTGTATTTAACGAATGATTCGGGCGCGTTTACTACAACAACGTTATAGACTTCATCACTGTAAAGGTGATAGGGGAACCACCAGAAGATAAATGAAGTAGCGACGCAAGAGATAGCGACAACAAAGAACACGGAAATAAGGAAGGCAGCAGATGATGCTTCTGCTCCCATCTGTCCTCTCTTGCGGAAGAAACTTCCGATTATAGTTCTGATTCCCCGTCCTGCTTTCATATTAACCTTTACTTTATTCAACGTGATTTTCGACGTAGATCTTAAAGAATGCCTTCTCAAATGTCTCTGCGTCAGCCTGCTTTACAAGCTCCTCTACGGTTCCCTGTGCGGCGATCTTTCCGTCCACCAATATCGCAATCTCATCGCAGAGATCCTCTGCAACGGAGAAGATGTGTGTAGAGAGAATGATCGCATGTCCTTTAGTCTTGAGTTCTTTCAGATAATCCGTTACCTGCTTGGATGTAAGGATATCAAGTCCGTTCGTCGGCTCGTCGAAAATGATGACCGGCGGATTATGGATAAGGCTTATGGCGATCGAGATCTTCTGCTTCATGCCTGTTGATAATTCGTTGATCCTCTTGTCAGCAAAAGGTGAGATGCCGAATCTTGCAAAGCTCTCATCCTTTCTGTCTTTGAGATCCTTTTCGGGAATATCGTAAAGCTTAGCGAAGAAATCAAATAAGTTGTTTGGAGTAGACATAGGATCGAGCTTTATCTCGTTGGTGAGGAAGCCGATCTTTCTGTGTATCTCGAGAAGATCCTTATCAGCAGAAAGACCGTCAATAAGTATCTGGCCTGATGTGGGCTTCATCAGAGTTGCGATCATCTGCATCAGTGTAGTCTTACCTGCGCCGTTAGGACCTAAGAGACCGAATATCTGACCCTCGTGAACTTCAAAACTGACGCCCTTGATCGTCTCGTGTTCTTTTGTATAACTCTTGTGAACATCAACTAACTGGATCATTTGTTTTCCTCTTTCTTGAATGTAGCGGATAAAACCCAAAGCGCGATACCGATATTCATCGCATAGATCAGCAATACGTGCCAGGCCTTGTTCTGTGCATTGAATGTCTCAGCGATCAAGGCGAGTGAGTTGTGGAGCGGAATGAAGTATTCCATGGTTACAGGCCTTGTGCCTCTGAACATCTGGATGAAGAAGTCACCCAGGAAATAGATCAGCGGCAGCTGGAGATTTACGGTAATATCCTGCATTCTTCTCAACTGGAACGTTGTGCTGATGCATATTGCGGTCATGAGAAGAACTGTTATCGGAATGGTTCCGAGAATGGTCAAAAGTTCAGATGGAGTAAGAAGCATACCGAAAGGGAGAAGTGACATTGCATCGTTGCTCCGGTTGACCCACGAGGAGAAGAATAAGAGGAGCATCGTTATTACAGTCGAGCATGAGACAATAACATTTATGGCAAGTATCTTTCCCCAGTAGATCTTTCTTCTTGATACAGGTGTCATGATGAGCTTTGCCATAAAGCCTCTGTCACGCTCTGAGGCGAACATGTCACTTACAAGAGAATATACACAGTAATACATCATTATCATGAGCACACCCGGAACGACTCTTGATGCCGCAGTGTTTGCAGTGGTCCTGTATCCCAGGAAATCAGTTACGGGGTTGAAACTGTCAGTCTCAAAAAGTGAGCTTCCCACAACGGAATAATCTCCGCCTAATTTATCGATGAGGCTTGCCTGATAATTATTGAGTACACCTTGCTTCAACTGTTCTGCCCGCGCTTCCATCGTAAGTGAGTTCTCATCATAAGCAACGTATACGACAGCTCTGCTTTTGGCTTTGGTGTTGTCAGCGGAAATCTCTTTATAGTAATTGCGTACCTCATCATCAAAATCAATAAGTGGATCACCCGAATAAAAATAGCAGACGAGCATGCCTTTTCGAAGCTGCTTGTGATAAGAATCCTTATCGCGCATCATATCAGCAAATTCCTGATATGTTTTATAATCATATACATAAACTCTTGCATCAACAGTCTCGTCAACGTAAGTCCTGAATGATTCAGGTGCGCCGACAACGGTTACAGGCTTTTTGTTCAAAGAACCTGTTGCCATATAGTTAACGAGAAGAGGGAAGACATTGAGCGCTGCCATTAACAGTATTGCAGGCAGAAGAAACAAAGCGACTGTTCTTCTCCAGCTCGAAAATAGTTTTTTGATTTCCCAATTAAATACCGTGATGATCTTATTCATAATCACATTGTATTTTAACTCAAAAAAATTTTCTATTAGATAAAATGAATTTTTGTATAAGAAATGATGAAGTCGAAAAACCGCAAACGCAATGTTTTATGTGTATAAACTGAACAAATCGAAAAATGGAATTCTGTTTATTCTTGCAAAAATTATAAAAAATGTTTGTTGACACAAAATATAAAGAAATGTAGATTTATTATATCCAATCAAGGAAAAGTTATATCCAAACAAGGAAAAATACGGAGGTTCTTTTAGTATGGATACAGAAAAGAAAGATGTTAAGGTTGAAGCTCCTGTAGCTGCTCCTGCTGCTGCTCCTGCTGTTAAGGCTGAAGCTAAGAAGGCTGCTCCTGCAAAGAAGGCTGCTGCTAAGAAGCCTGCTGCAAAGAAGGCTGCTGCTAAGAAGCCCGCTGCAAAGAAGGCTGCTGCTAAGAAGCCCGCTGCAAAGAAGGCTGCTGCTCCTAAGGCTGACGCTAAGAAGGCTGAGGCTAAGAAGGCTGCTCCTGCAAAGAAGGCTGCTGCTAAGAAGCCCGCTGCAAAGAAGGCTGCTGCTCCCGCTAAGAAGGCTGCTGCTAAGAAGGCTGCACCTGCTAAGAAGGCTGCTGCTAAGAAGCCCGCTGCAAAGAAGGCTGCTAAGAAGGCTGCTGCTCCTAAGAAGGTTGACATCATCTTCCAGATCGATGGTCAGGAAATCTCTGCTGCTGCTATCGCAAAGAAGCTTCCTAAGGCAGGCAAGATCTATGTTGTTGCTGCTGAGAAGAAGGCTTACGATGTTGATGGTAAGGGTGTAGACCTCTTCTAATTTCAAATAGCAATTAGAATCAATCAGGGTTGTCTCTATTCGGGGCAACCCTTTTTTATTGTCTGTGATAAAATGATTGCCGTATTACACTATTTGAGGAAATTAAATGCCGATTCTGACACTTAACAACATCACGATGAATTACGGTCCCCGCCGCATACTTGACGGGGTCTCTTTCCGCGTAAATAAAGGTGACCGCATTGCTTTTATCGGTGATAACGGGGCAGGTAAGTCGACGCTCTTTAAGATTATCAAAGGAACACTTACACCGGATGACGGTGAAGTAATTCTTCACGGCAATACTATCGCAGGTTACCTGTCCCAGAATATGGATGAACAGGACCTTTCGGGCGCTTCGTTAAAGCCTTCGAATCTTATCGATCTTGAATTAAAGATCGAGACTTTATCATCGAAGATCACACATGCATCAGAGACCGGTGAAGATACAACTTCGCTCGTTGAAGAGCTGTCTAAGACACAAGGCCTTTATGAAGCGGCAGGCGGCTACGATTACGAATACAGACTTAAGGATGCGCTTGCCGGATTAGGGTTAAAAGACATTCATTCAAGAGAAGATTTTACTGATCTCTCAGGCGGCGAGAAGATGAGAGTATGCTTAGCTCGTCTTATAGTCGACAGACCTGATATCCTTTTACTCGACGAGCCTACTAACCATCTTGATATGGAGGCTGTTGAGTGGCTTGAGAATTTCTTATCATCATATGGAGGAGCTGTTTTCGTTATCACGCATGACAGACACTTCATAGATCAGGTTGCCAACAGAGTGATCGAATTAGACGGAGGTCACATTACCGAATATAAGGGCGGTTATACGGATTACAAGGAACAGAAGGAACACTTTATCAAGTCGCAGAGCCTTGTAACAAAGGCTTTGGAAGAAGAGCTCGCACATCAGTTGGATGTAAAGCAGACGATGCTCTCGCACAGAAATATCAGCGGTTACCATCAAAGAGAGAAGATGGTCGCAAAGCTTGAGGAGAAGCTTGAAGAAGCAAGATCCAGGCTTCCGGCAGGTTATGCGAAGATGAGTTTTACCGCTCAGCCTCTGGAGAGAACGGGAAGATCTGACAGGATCATCCTTCAGGCAAAAGATCTCATGATGAAGTTCGAAGACAGCGATGTAAATCTTTTTGACGCATTGTCTTTCGAAGTGACTGCTGATGAGAAACTGTTTCTGGCAGGGCCCAACGGATGCGGTAAAACAACGCTTTTAAAGCTCTTGTCAGGCCATGCCGGCGAAAAGCTCAAAGGCTCTTCCGGCACGGTTCTTATCGGTTCGGCACAGTCGATGGGATATATGGAACAGTTCGTTCCGTTCGACGATGAGGAAATGAACTGCTTTGATGAATTAGTATCAAGAAGCGATATCGGAACGACTGAAGCAAGAACGCTTCTTGCAAGATTCGGCTTTAAAGGCGACGATGCATTTAAGAAGATCTCAATGCTTTCCGGCGGTGAGAGATCCAGACTCTATCTCTGCTGTCTGTTAAGAGAGAATCCGGACATATTATTCCTGGACGAGCCTACGAACCACCTGGATATCAATTCAAGAGAGATATTGGAGGATGCGATCAAGGAATACAGCGGTGCTGTCATCTGTGTAAGCCATGACCGTTTCTTCATCGATAAGTGTGCTGATAAAGTTCTTGGCTTTAAGGACAGAAAAGCTGAGCTCTACGATTCATATTATTTCTACCGCAAAGCTGTTCAGACAGCATCTGCTGAACCTGCTGCTATAGAAGAAACCAAACAGGAAAATGAGAATACGGTAAGAAATGCTAACCGTGCTCTCGGCAGAAAAGAATCTGCAAAGCGCCGTCAGCGCATATCCGATATAGAGAAAGCGACTTCAAAACTCGAAGCAGAACAAAAGGAACTCGAAGCAAAATTCGGCGGTTCTTGCAGCAGTGAAGACTTAAAGCGTTACGAAGATAATGCCAATAAACTTGCTGCTTTATACGATGAATATTTCGAGCTCAGCGACGAATAATTACCTCATCATTCTTACGCGCGTTATTTTAAATAATCAAATAATGTTGTAAAATAAACATTATTGTTCCGGAGGTAATGCACGTATGCCAATGACCATGACGCAGAAGATCCTGGCTGATCACGCAGGCCTGGAAAGCGTCGCCCCCGGTGACCTGATTGAAGCCAAGCTTGATTATGTTCTGGGTAACGATGTAACAACTCCGCCGGCTATCAAAGTTTTCGAGAAGCTCGGTGTAAAAGAAGTCTTCGACAAAGACAGAGTCCTTCTTATCGGTGATCATTTCACTCCGAATAAAGATATTAAATCTGCTGAACTGAATAAGACCATGCGCTGCTTTGCGCGTGAGCAGGAGATAACGCATTACTATGAGCTCGGCCGCAGGGAGATGGGCATTGAGCACGTTATCATTCCTGATAACGGCATAGTGCTGCCGGGTGATCTTGTCATCGGTGCGGATTCACATACGTGTACATATGGCGCTTTAGCTTCATTTGCAACAGGTGTAGGTTCTACCGATCTTGCCTGTGCGATGGCAAGAGGCGTTACATGGTTTAAGGTTCCTGAAGCTATAAAGGTCAACCTCAAGGGAAGTTTTAAGAAGTTCGTAACAGGCAAGGATCTTATCTTAAACATCATCGGTAAGATCGGAGTCGACGGTGCACTGTATAAGTCTTTGGAATTTGACGGAGAGGGCATCAAGGCGCTGTCGATGGACGGCAGGCTTACGGTCTGCAACATGGCGATCGAGTGCGGTGCTAAGAACGGTATCTTCCCGGTAGATAATTACACGCTGAAGTATATCTCCAGAACAAATCCCGACAGGTTTATCAGGAGTGATTATAAGATCTATACCGCTGATGAAGATGCGGAATACAGTGATGTCCTTGATATCGATCTTGATGAGATCGACCTTACTGTTGCATTGCCGCATCTGCCTTCGAATACAAGGAAAGCTTCCGGCTGCAAAGATCTTAAGATCGATCAGGTAGTGATCGGCTCCTGCACGAACGGCAGGCTCGAAGACATAGGTGCTGCCGCAACGATATTGCAGGGCCTTAAGGTTCATAAGGATGTCAGATGCATCGTTATTCCGGGCTCTCAGAGGGTTTACAGACAGGCCCTTGATAACGGCTGGCTGCAGATCCTTGACGATGCCGGATGCGTTATTTCCACACCTACATGCGGACCTTGCTTAGGCGGTCACATGGGCGTTCTCGCAAAGGGCGAGAGGTGCGTTTCCACTACGAACAGGAACTTCGTGGGACGTATGGGTGATGTTGAATCAGAAGTTATCTTAAGCGGTGTTCCCGTTGCATGCGCATCGGCTGTCCTTGGCCGCGTCGGCACACCGGATGAGCTTTAATTCAGGGAGGTTGGTATGAAGGTCAGCGGTAAAGTATTTAAATACGGCGACAACATTGATACTGATGTCATCATCCCTGCAAGACATCTGACTTCAGCAGATCCGGAACACCTTAAAGAACACTGCATGGAGGACATCGACAAGTCTTTCAAGGACAGGGTAAAGCCCGGTGACATCATGGTCGCAGGAAAGAATTTCGGCTGCGGTTCGTCAAGAGAGCACGCGCCTGTTGCGATAAAGGCGAGCGGAATCGCACTTGTTATAGCAAATGATTTCGCGAGGATCTTTTACAGGAATTCCATAAACGTCGGCCTTCCTATTCTTGAGTGCCCTGAAGCGGCAGCAAAGATAAAAGACGGCGATGAGATAGAAGCTGACTTCGATACCGGAGTCATCACCGATAAGACTACAGGCGAGAGCTTCCAGGCGAAGGCTTTTCCTGAGTTTATAAAGAACATAATGGCCAGCGGCGGACTCGTAGGCTATACGGAGTCCGAGTTAAGAGTATAAGGGGAGATACTATGGCAAAGAAGTATAATATCGCGGTCATACCGGGCGACGGGATCGGTCCTGAGATCACTAAGGCGGCAATCGATGTCTTAGAGGCCGCAACATCGAAAAGAGAGATCGAGATCTTTACCAAGGAATTGAAGGCAGGCGGCGCTGCTGTTGACCTTTACGGAATACCTCTTCCGCAGGAGACCATAGAATCCGCGAAAGACAGTGATGCAGTGCTTCTTGGCGCAGTCGGCGGTCCTAAGTGGGATAATGTCGATCCTGAGTTAAGACCTGAGAAGGCGCTTCTCGGATTAAGATTCGGATTGGGTCTTTATGCGAATATCAGACCGGTAACCATTTACGATGAACTTAAGGATGCATCACCTCTTAAGAATACCGGAAATATTGATTTTGTTATCGTAAGAGAGCTTACAGGCGGCATTTATTTCGGCAAGACAGGTTCTTACCAGAGCGGCGACCGTCTTCCTGACGGAACCGTTAAGGGCAAGATCGCTTACGATACCGAGAGTTATTCCGAAGGCGAGATCACGAGGATACTTAAGATCGCTTTCGAGCTCGCAATGAAGAGAAAAAAGAAACTCACATTGGTCGATAAGGCAAATGTTCTTCTTACGAGCAGGATGTGGAGACGTCTTGCAAGCCAGATGAGCTTCGATTATCCGGAAGTCGAACTCGAATGCCTCTATGTCGATAATGCCGCAATGCAGCTTATCAGCAGGCCTTCGAGCTTTGATGTCATCGTAACGAGCAACCTCTTCGGAGACATCTTATCGGATGAAGCAGGACAGATTGCAGGATCGATCGGTATGCTTCCGTCCGCCTCATTGGGCACTCCCGGAACGCCCGGACTTTTCGAACCCATCCACGGTTCCGCCCCTGACCTTGCAGGCCAGAACAAGTCTAATCCGATGGCATGCATCCTGTCCGCTGCGATGATGATGCGTATGGCATTCGGTGAAGAAGAGGTTGCAAAAGACATCGAGAATGCTGTTAAGAAGACTCTCGAAAAGGGTCTTCGCACAAGCGATATAACCTTCGTAGGAGAAGGAAACAATACAACACTTGTCGGAACGAAGGAGATAACGGAAGCAGTTATCGCCAATCTCTGATAAGGATATGGAAAAGAGGATTTAATAAATGGCAAAAAAGCTTGTCGCGGTGATCGATATCGGATCGCTCACGGCCAGACTTAAGATCTTTGAGATAGGTTCAAAGGGCAAACCGAAGGAGATAGAAGCAGTAAGAAAGTTTACGGGACTCGGAACCAAATCCTACAGTTCCGGAGTAATTGCCGCTTCACAGGTCGAAGAACTCTGCAAGTGTCTTAAGATGTTCGATGAAAAGTGCAGGGAATACGGCGTTGCGCGTGTTTTCTGCGTAGCTACGTCAGCATTCAGAGATGCTTCAAATGCCGAAGTCGTAATCGAGAAAGTAAGGACCAGAACGGGATTTAAGATCAAGGTCCTGGATAACTCAATGGAGCGTTACTATCAGACTCTGGCAGTGCAGGCCATCTATCCTGATTTTGCAAAGATAATATCAAACGGCACCATGATCCTCGATATCGGTTCAGGATCAATCCAGGCTTCCGTTTATGACAAAGCGGAATTCGTATTCTCGCAGAACCTCCTTCTGGGTTCATTAAGGATCTCCGGAATGCTCCAGGATCTTCAGAGCAAGACAATACACTACGATGAAGTAGCTGAAGAGTTCATAGCCCAGGACCTTGAAGACTATCACGCCGTAGAGCCCAAAGGAATTATCTATAAGAGCCTTATAGCTTTCTCGGGCGAGATGGGCTATATCAAGCAGCTTGCAGGATACGGAGCAATGTCTTCCTGTATCCTCACAAAGGAAGAATTCCTTAAGGTCTATGATTACCTGTTCAAGACGAGAGCGACCGATCTTACCTTGAAGGACAACATACCTTCCATGATCGCTCCCTTGCTCCTTCCTACGGCCCTGATCGTAAAGAACATGCTTGAATATACGGGCGTTGACATGATCTACATGCCGCATGCATCCTTGTCTGACGGCATCATCTACTACTATTGCGTTAACTCCCAGGGGCTTAAGACGGAGATATCTCCTGACAGCTATCTCATCTCGGCTTCAAGACATATCGCCAAGCGTTACCGTTCAAACAAGAAACATATCGAGTATGTCGAGAAGACTGCACTGCAGTTCTTTGATGAGACAAAGAAGATATCAGGCCTCGGAAGCCGTGACAGACTGCTTTTGCAGGTATCGGTAATACTTCACGAGATAGGTAAATTCGTTCATTCGAGAAACCACAGTGACGCTGCTTATTCGATCATCAAGAATACAAATCTTATGGGCCTTGATCACGATGAGATCAATATGGTTGCCATGATCGTAAGGCTTTACCCGAGAAATAAGCCTTACGACAGCTACTACTATTCGATCCTGCCGCCTGATCAGAAGGTCATAGTATCGAAGCTCGCATCTATCCTTAAGATCGCGGATGCCGTCGATGCTTCGCATAAGGAAAAGGGCAAGAAGATCTCCTGCAAGATCAAAGACAATGAATTCGTTATTACATGCGACGCTTCGGAAGACATGTCTTTCGAGAAATGGGCATTCGAGAACAGAAGCGTAATGTTTGAAGACGTTATGGGAATCAAGCCGGTTCTCAAGACCAGGAGGGAAGGTTAATGGCTGTTAAGAAAAACGCCTCTGCGCGTAAGACAGATACATCAGCAGCAAAGAAAGCCGCAGCAAAGAAAGCACCCGCAAAGAAAGCTCCTGCGAAGAAGCCTGCAGCTAAGAAATCGCCTGCGAAAAAGGCTCCGGCAAAGAAGGCTACCGCGAAGAAACCCGCAGTTAAAAAAGCGCCTGCAAAGAAAGTTGCTGCTAAGAAAGCAACTGTCAAAAAGGTTGCTGCAAAAAAGCCTGCAGTAAAGAATGCTGAGAAGAAAGCTACGCCTAAAAAGTCTGCTTCATTCGTGGCTTCTCCTGAGATCATGGAAGCAAATTTCAAAGAATCAACAGCTTCATTCTTAAGCGGAAATGCATGCTTTTATAACCGTGAATTATCATGGCTCGAATTCGACGACCGCATTCTCCACGAAGCAAGAGATACTAAGAATCCTTTGCTCGAGAGACTTAACTTCCTGTCGATCACTGCATCCAATCTCGACGAATTCTATATCGTACGCGTGGCTTCTTTAAGAGACATGCAGAGTATCGATTTTGCAGAGCGCGACATTGCCGGATTCTCTATAGACGAACAGCTCGAAAGGATCGACCAGAAGACAAGAAGAACAATGTCTCTCATGTATTCTACATACACGAGATCACTCGTTCCTTCGCTTGCTTCCGAGAAGATCTTCCTTAAGAATTACGACGAACTGAGCGATCAGTTGAAAGCTATTGCCGATTCGTATTTCAAGGCGGTCCTTTATCCTATCTTAACGCCTATGGCGGTTGACTCATCAAGGCCTTTCCCGCTTATTTACAACCGCATGCTCAATATGTGCGTAAGACTTCTTAATGAGCCTAAGAAGGTAAAGCTCCAGGAGAGGGCAACCTTCGGTCTTGCAAGCGACAGCAAGAAAAAGTCCGTTAATGAAGACAAGTATATGTACGCAACGGTCCAGATCCCTACGGTCGTAAAGAGGCTTTATCAGATACCTACCGAAGACGGTGATGTCTTCGTTCCGGTAGAGCAGATCATAAGAGCCAATGTCGACATGCTCTTTGACGGTCAGACCGTTGTGGCTACTGCATTTTACCGTGTTATGCGTAATGCCGACCTCGATATCGACGAAGACGAGGCTGAAGACCTCTTAAAGGAGATCGAAGCCCAGGTAAGACGAAGAAGATTCGGCGAGATCATCAGGCTTGAAGTGCAGGATGATATCGATTCAGACCTTCTGCATTACATCGTTGACGAGCTGGAAGTAGATGAAGCTGATATCTTCAGCGTAAACGGACCTATCGACCTTACGTTCCTTTCAAAGCTCACATCCGCATGCAAGGCAAAGCATCCGGAACTCTGCTATAAACCTCATGAACCTGCCGAGGCAGCTTCATTTGACGGACCTGTATCAGAACTCGATATTTTCGAGCAGATCAGGGAAAAGGACAGGATCGTACATCACCCTTATGAGACGTTCGAACCAGTTTTGGAATTTGTTAAGCAGGCCGCAAGAGATCCTAATGTTCTTGCTATCAAGCAGACACTTTACCGCGTATCAGACAGATCGCCGATCATCGCATCGCTCCTTGAAGCAGCGCAGAACGGCAAGCAGGTAATGGTACTCGTTGAACTTAAAGCGAGATTTGATGAAGAGAACAACATCAACTGGGCCAAGAAACTTGAGAATGCAGGATGCCACGTAATCTACGGTCTTGTAGGACTTAAGACACACAGTAAGATCACGCTCGTTGTACGTAAGGAAGAAGACGGTATCAGAAGATATCTGCACCTGGCGACAGGCAACTATAACGATGTAACCGCTAAGATCTATACCGACCTAGGTCTGTTCACGGCCAAGGAATCCTTCGGTGAGGACGCTTCCGAGTTCTTCAACATGCTCTCCGGATTCTCGATCCCTCAGACCTGGAGACGCCTTATTCCTGCACCTTTGTGGATGAAGGATTATTTCATTGCAAGGATCAGGCGAGAGGCAGACAATGCAAGGGCAGGCAAGCCTGCGCGCATCATCGCGAAGATCAATTCACTGGTTGATGAGCCGGTTATAAAGGCGCTTTACACTGCATCTAATGCCGGCGTTAAGATCGACCTTATCGTCAGAGGCATCTGCTGCTTGAGAGCAGGAATTCCCGGCATGAGCGAGAACATTACGGTCCGCTCCATTACGGGACGTTTCCTTGAGCACTCCAGAATATTCTATTTCTATAACGAGGGCCATGAGGATATCTATCTTGCATCCGCTGACTGGATGCCGAGAAACTTAAACCGCCGTGTAGAGCTCTTATTCCCGATCGAAGATCCTGACTGCAGGGCGCGCGTAAAGGAAGTCCTTGATGTCGAACTGGCTGATACTGTCAGGGCTTCGTTCCTTTCTGCTGACGGCACGTATCACAAGCTTGACCTCAGAGGAAAAGAGAAGATCGATTCCCAGCAAAAACTCATAGAACTTGCGGATGCCGCAGTTGCCGAGCGTCATAAGAGCATTGATAAGCATGAGTTTATTCCTGAGGAGAGCCCCAGGGAATAAGTGATTATTTAATTGCAGATTAAAGCGGTGCCATCTGATGTCAGCCGACTTCAACAGATGGCACCGTTTGTTATGTGCGGATAAGCAAGTCTTTTCAATTGTGGCACTTATGTAAGAGTTTTGCGGCAGAGATTAAACGTGAAATATGGTTAGGATATAATAAACACAAGCTATTTGGGGCTAATGGGTTAAATTTGGTTTGCTATTGGGATAATAGGAGGTTAAACCATGAAGAAGTTAGTCAGCGTAATCCTGGCAGGTGCTGTTATGCTTGGCCTCAGCGCCTGTGTAAACAATTCGGGATCAAATGGGCCGGACGCTATTACTGATGAGACAGTCTCCGAATCAGAAGTTGCCGAAGAAGAAACATCAGAGACATCAGAGACAACCGAAGAAGAAGCCGTTGAGACAAGCGATGAGACTACCGCTGAAACTAGTACGGAGACTTCGGTTGTTTCAAGTGAGGAGACCGTTGCAGATCCTGATGAGGTTATTGTCGTTGCCGAATCTGAAAGCAAAGAGACAGAAGCTGTTAAGCCGTCAATAGATGATTTTGCAGCAGATAAGATCCCGGGAAAGATATCGACAGATTTTAATGAAGTTACATACTCTGATATTGCAGAGGCTGTACTTAAGCTCGTAAGCCTCGGCTCAACGCAGTCACCGGATGAATTTGCAGACAAATTCTCGGTTAAACCGAAATATTCCTATAAGAACGGGGTATGGACTTTTGAATGGGACGAGAATAATTCTTCAAAGAATTCATACAGACAGATTACGATCAAAGCCAGGAACGTCAATAACAAGATCGTACTTGATAAAAACAGCGAGATCAGCATAAGTATGCTTTTTCAAGATTATGATAAGGGCCAGGAAGTATTAAACACGCTTAGCGGGATTCTTGCTTCGGGAGAGCCTTATGATGTGCTGAAAGGTGAGCTGAAGATCGATCCGAAGTATTGCGATTGTTATCTGGGGATCTTCGAAGATGATTGTAATGGCTATAAATATGGAGCTACCGAGCTCCTTGTAGAGTGCAGCCTGCCGACATGGGTAAGAGAAGGCCGTACCTATGATGACTAATATATTCTAAAAGGATCCGGTATTAGTCGAATTTAGAGTTTTTAGAGCATGGGACAACTCCCGCATTTCCTAAGCAGGATGCGGGGGTTTTTATTGCAAAGCCTTAAGTTATTTGAACGTTAATGACAAATTAAGATGCCGTTAAGAATTGCAGGAGATAATAATGATAGAATATCGCGGTAGGGGGAATAGCATATGGAATTTGTTATCAGTCATTTAGTTAAAAATTACGGTTCTAAGCAGGTTCTTAAAGATGTGGATTTTGTTTTCGAAGAAGGGAAGATCTATGGACTTTTGGGCCGCAACGGTTCCGGCAAGACGACTTTCTTCAACTGTGTAAACGGGGATATAGATTATAATTCCGGTTCGTTTTATTTCCGCGAGAATAAAGATTCTGAAGTAAAAACAGAACTCCTTCCGCAGGACATCGGATATCTTGTATCGACTCCGACTGTTCCTGAATTCATGACGGGAAGAGAGTTTTTGAAGTTCTTCCTTGAGGTTCATGAAGATATCAAGCCCGATAAGACTATAGATGAATATTTCGATTACATGGTTGTTCCTGAAGATGACCGCGACAGGCTTCTTAAGGATTATTCACACGGCACCAAGAACAAGATGCAGATGCTCTTAAATATCATTGCATCACCTAAGCTCATGCTCCTCGATGAGCCTCTGACTTCATTGGATGTAATTATTGCCGAAGAGATGAAGAATGTCATAAGAAACCAGAAGCAGGGGAAGATCACGATCTTCTCGACTCACCTTTTGGACGTTGCGGTTGACCTCTGCGATGAGATCGTACTTCTTCATAACGGAAGGCTTGAACCTATCGACAAGAGCAATCTCGGTGATGCCGCTTTCAAGGACAAGATAATCAATGCTTTAAGGGATGCTGACAATGATTAAAGAATATAAGAACATCCTTTTTAAAGTAATCCACTTAAGGAGCATAATCGGTTACAACAGCCTGGTTTTCGCGCTGAAGAAGACACCGGTTATCGGCAGCCTTATCCCGGACAAGCTTTATTCGACCACTTTTCTTAAGGTTATCTACTGGATCTTCCATGTTATCGCTGAGGTCTTTAAGCTCTTTATCGGCAAGATCTTCGGCCTTGGCATGATCTATCTGGCTGCATTTCTCTTGTCTGACCAGTACATTGAGCATGATCTCGGACAGGGAATGTCCCAGAAAATGATCTACGGCTCACTCGGGCTGTTCTTCTTCCTCGCATATGCTTTTTGTGGAATTCTTATCAGAGTGCCGTATTTTATCTGCACTACTGAAAAGGAATATCTTGTATTTATGCTCCGGATGGACGCGAAAAAGCTGAATGATACCCTGATCCTTTATGATCTGGCAAAGCTTTTTGTGGGCTATGTGATAACGGGCCTTTTTGCGTTGCTTACCGGAGCTCCGTTCTGGCTGTGGCTTGGGATCCCGTTCCTTGCGGTGCTTATCAAGTTCATCGGTATCGGAATCCAGATCCTCGGATTTAAGATAAAGGCCGGATTACATAAGTCCTTTAAGGTAAGCGCCATTGCTTATCTTGTCAGACTTGCGGTTGTTTTGCTTGTCGTACCTTTCTTTATCGTCTTCGTATCGAACGGATATTTCGTTCCGCTCCATTGGCTGCTCATCATTACCGGTCTTACGGTAATCGCCGGAATATGGGGTTATTTGGAGTTCAGAAGATCCGGAACAAATCTTCACAGAAGGGCTCTGCACGATAACATCAACCGGACAGAGGCGAAGGCGAGCCGTCATGATCAGTATGATAATACGAAGAGCTTCAAGAAGATCAAGGCTAAAGGAACCGTAAAAGGTGATAAGAAGGGCTTTGAATATCTGAATGCCCTGTTCGTAAAAAGACACTGGACGATGCTATGCATGAAGCCCGTGGTATTTACGATCATCGTTGCTGCGGTCATGCTCCTTCTTTCAGGTGAGTTTATCTACGGATACTATTCACGTTTCGGCGCTGAAAACTGTTGGAATATGGTTATTTCAAACATCATAAACTTCTTCACGTTCAGAGGTTTTGATTATGCTCTCTTATCATCTGAGACTGATTCAGCATTTGAGTTCTTCAGATACGTTGCACAGTTCCATCTGCTTGCCCTGATGATCCCGCTGTCGATTTCCGATAATTCCTTTAAGAATACTCAGGCTATGTTTATCAATTGCGACAACAGCCTTATGACGTTCAGCTTCTTTAAGCAGCGCGATAAGATAATCAAGCTCTTTGATATCAGGCTTAAACAGCTTATAAAGATCAATCTTGGTCCGGTCATTTCTTTAGGCCTTTTTGCTGACCTGATCCTCTTTGTTACAGGCGGCCAGAGTTATCCGGGTGAATATCTTGTGACTATACTCGTCGGTCTTATGCTGAGCATATTGACTTCTGTCACATGGCTGTCGCTCTATTATCTCTTCCAGCCGTTTGCGACATCGGTCGTCGCAAAGAGCGGTGCATACAGGATCACAAGCATCATTATCTATTCGGTTGCAGCGATCATCGTTTGGGTGCCTTTGGTATCTTATATCCTTGCACCTGTGCTTCTGGTATTCACGGCAGCTTATGTATTCTTCATGAGAAACCGTGTCTATAAGCTGGCTCCGAAAACATGGAAAATTAAAGCTTAATCCTTAAATATACTTAATTTATTTAAACAAATGATACAAATGCTGTGATAAAATTCTTTTAAGAAATGTTGATGTGGAGGCATAGCATGGATTTTAAGGGTTTTGTCGACATGATCGATGTCATGACTTGTATTATTTCGGTCGAGACAAAAGATGACGGTTCGTATGGCGAGATAAGAATAGTTACGGGCAACCAGGCATATATAAATTCAATAGAGCATTCGAATCCGGAAATGCCGCAAATGCTTACTTCCAAGTTTGTTCCGAACAGCCTTTACCAGAATTATTTCCCTACGGATCTGAATTTCGAGGACTTCTGCTTCAGATGTGCTGTATTAAAGCAGCCCATGCATACCTACGTTCATCCTGAAAGATACGATTTCTGGTTCAATCTCTTCATGATGCCTTTGGGAAGCAAAGGAAATCTGCATTACTGCACTTATTCCCAGATCGTATCCAGAAATGCCGACAGTGAAGAGATGAGCAACACATCTGCTTCTACGGCATCAGAGGTCCTAAATACATGCATCAAGCTCAAGGGAACCACCAACTTCCAGCATACGATGGATGAGATAATCTCTGATATAAGAAAGCTCTGTAATGCCCAGTCCTGCGTTATCCTTCTTACCGATGATGAGGCAAGAAAATGCACGGCATTAAGCGAATCAAGGAATGAATACTCCTTGCTCCCGTCCATGTCCAGAGTCCTTAGGGAGGGATTCTATGATCTGGCAGCTTCATGGATAGATACGATCGGCGGCAGCAACTGTCTTATAGCCAAGAATAGGAATGACTGGGAATATATTAGGGAGAAGAATCCGTCTTGGTATGAATCCCTTATGAAAAATCATGTTGAGAGCATTGTATTGTTCCCGCTCAAGTCCACGGATGAGGTCCTGGGATATATCTGGGTCTGCAACTTCGATGTCGAAAATACTGTTAAGATCAAGGAGACACTGGAACTAACCACATTCTTTGTAGCGTCTGAGATAGCCAATCAGAAGCTGGTCCAGAGACTTAAGAGACTGAGTTCCATGGATATGCTCACCGGCCTTTTGAACAGAAACGAGATGAACAACAGGATCGACGGATTAAGGAAGAGCGGCAGCGATGATCTCAAGGGTATAGGAATCGTCTTTGCTGACCTTAACGGCCTTAAGAGAGTCAACGACAACGAAGGTCACGAGGCAGGAGACCTGCTGCTCAAGAACGGCGCGATCCTGCTTCAGAATGTCTTCGTCGGTGACGAGATCTACAGAGCCGGCGGCGATGAATTCATGGTGCTCATGACCTTTACGACAGAAGAAGCGATAGTCGAAAAGATCGCCAAGGCCAAGAAGCTCTCCAGACATTACGGCAACGTATCTTTTGCCATGGGTTACTGCTTCCAGAACAATCTGGGCGACATTACAAGCGTCCTGAAAACTGCTGATGAGAGAATGTACAAGGACAAGGAGAAGTACTACGCCGAACACCCGGAATTCAAGAGATAACAAATACCTTGTAGTGTTCACTAAAGAAGAGAGAATAAATAAACCTCTGTACGAGTTATTTGCGCCAGCAAATTATAAACATTGAAAACAAAATAAAGACCTTCTCCAACTAGTTTCGCGAAGCGAACTGTTCGTATGTTGGAGAAGGTTTATTATATAAAGTGTTTGGCAAAGTATATCGTGTAGTGTTCTCTAATGAAGAGAAAATAAATAAACCTCTGTACGAGTTATTTGCGGTAGCAAATACTGTCTGAAGTACAGAGGTTATTTATTTTCGACCTTGGTGGAGCATACGGGACTTGAACCCGTGACCCCCACACTGCCAGTGTGATGCGCTCCCACTGCGCTAATGCCCCGTCTGATTAACGATTATACGTGGCTTTGAATATTTATGCTATACTTCTTTT
>JAEFBA010000016.1 GCA_016292145.1 Saccharofermentans sp. | reverse complement strand
ACGGCACAACATTGGGCGGCGTTATCGTTGATTCCGGCAACTTCGACTGGGCAGCTTCCGGCAAGTATCCCTGGATCTCTGAACCCAACCCCAGCTATCACGGCGTTAAGTTCACAGATGCAGCAGGTAAGGCAGCATTCGCAGTTTATATCAGAGCTATCCTCTTAAGAGATACAGGTTCTTCCATCTCACCTTTCGCAGCATTCCTGCTCCTCCAGGGCACAGAGACTCTGTCCTTGAGACTTGAGCGTCACATCGAGAATACAAAGAAGGTATTGGACTTCCTCACAAATCATCCGAAGGTAGAGAAGGTCTTCCATCCTTCACTTGCAGATCATCCGGATCACGAAGTATATCAGAAGTACTTCCCTAACGGCGGCGGCTCCATCTTCACATTCAACGTAAAGGGCGGCAAGAAGGAAGCATTCGACTTCATCGACCACCTCGAGCTGTTCTCACTCCTTGCTAACGTTGCTGACGTTAAGAGCCTTGTTATCCACCCGGCAAGCACAACACACTCACAGCTTTCCGAGGAAGAGCTCAACGACGTAGGCATCTATCAGAACACGATCCGTCTCTCTATCGGTACAGAGCACATCGATGATATCATTGCCGACCTCGAAAAGGGCTTCGCTGCCATCTGAACACCACACGATTAAATTGATATAATCTAATTTAGCATCCGCTACAGGAGGAGAATCACCATGACTAAAATATATACATCAGCAGATCAACTCATCGGCAAGACACCTTTGCTCGAACTCACACATCTTGAGAAGGCTTTAGGCCTTGAAGCAAAGCTCGTTGCAAAGCTCGAATACTTCAATCCCGCAGGAAGCGTCAAGGACCGTATTGCTAAGGCGATCATCGAGGACGCAGAAGCTACCGGCAGACTTAAGGAAGGAAGCGTAATCATCGAGCCTACGAGCGGCAATACGGGTATCGGTCTTGCCTCTGTAGCAGCTGCTAAGGGTTACAGACTTATCATCACAATGCCTGAGACGATGAGCGTTGAGAGAAGACAGCTCATCAAGGCTTACGGCGCAGAGCTTGTTCTCACCGAAGGCTCCAAGGGCATGAAGGGCGCAATCGCAAAAGCTGAGGAGCTCCAGAAGGAGATCCCTGACAGCATCATCGCAGGCCAGTTCGTTAACCCCGCAAATCCGAAGGCTCACAAAGAGACTACAGGTCCTGAAATCTGGGAAGACACAGACGGCGAAGTTGATATCTTCGTTGCAGGCGTAGGCACAGGCGGAACAGTTACAGGTGTAGGTGAATTCTTAAAGTCACAGAAGGCATCTGTAAAGGTCGTAGCAGTCGAGCCAGCTGACTCTCCCGTTCTGAGTAAGGGCACTGCCGGAGCACACAAGATCCAGGGTATTGGTGCAGGCTTCGTACCTGACGTTCTCAATACAGCAGTATATGATGAAGTTATCCCTGTTACTAACGATGATGCATTTGCCACAGGCAAGCTCTTAGGCAAGAGCGAAGGTGTACTCGTAGGCATCTCATCCGGTGCAGCCCTCTTCGCAGCTATCGAGCTCGCTAAGCGTCCCGAGAACAAGGGCAATACGATCGTAGCATTGCTCCCTGACACCGGTGACAGATATCTTTCCACACCGCTTTTCCAGGATTAATTCAAATAGTACATATGCCTATAAATCCAAAGCGTCCGCTCTCTTTATGAGGGCGGATGTTTTTGCGTGTTATAATTCGTGTGGGGGACGTTTTCGAAAAATTTAAAAATTTTTTCTCGACCAGCGAACATTCCTCATCCGTTATGTGTCTATAGGGTAGATGCGGACAAAGGAGGCAAAGTCAGATGACTGACAAAGAACTCGAAAAGATCTACAACGAAGCCTATCGCGCGGTGTACTGGACTGCGATGTCACTTCTCAAGAATGAAGCTGACGCAGAAGACATCGTACAGGATACCTTTGTAACCCTGATCGAATCCTATGACACATTAAACGATAAGGATAAGGTTATTCCTTGGCTTAAGAAGATCGCTGCCAACAAGTGTCTTAACCGTCTTACGAGATCGAAAACAGACACTGTGGAAGATGAGTTCTTTGACGATGTTGAAGCAATAGCTGAGGATTTTCTTCCTGATTCGATCGTCGAATCGGAAGAAGCAAGAAAGATCATCATGGATATCATCAACAACAAACTGTCTGATGATATCAGGAGAACACTTATCCTGTTCTACTTTGATGATCTGAGCACCAAAGAGATCGCTGAAGCTCTGGGTGTTCCGGAAGGAACAGTACGCCGCCGTCTGAATTTTGCCAGAAACAAAATCAAGAAGGAGGTCGAGAAGTATGAAGAAGAAAACGATACGAAGCTGTTCGGTATGGCAATACCGTTCCTGACAAAACTATTCATAAAAGAATCAGAGCAGGTGGCTATAAAGCCCATGCCTGCTTCATTAGCTAATCTGTCCGCATCAGCAGAAGCTTCCGGCAAGGGAGTAAACATTAAAGCTTCGACAGAAGCGATCAAGAAAGGGACAGATATTATGAAAACTAAGATCTTAATCGGAAGTATTGCGGCAGTGGTTGCAGTAGGCGCAACGATCGGAATCATTGCGGGTGTTGTATCAAAGAATAAGAAAAACAGACGTGCAGATCCTGAAGAAACCGGGTACAGCCAGCAGGAGGAATCGCGTGATTATCCGGAAGATTCGGTTTGGACAGAAAAAACTGAGTCAGAGACTACAGCGACAACTCAGCAGATCACGGAAGATTCTTTCTTTGTCCGCATGGATGATATGACTGCAGCTGAGTGTGCAGATAACCTCTGGAAAACATCCAATGTATATGTTGGTATGACGAAGGAAGAGTATTCAAAAAATATAATTATTCCTGAAGAGTTTACTTTTTTTAGCCCTGATGACAGTTTCTCATGGTCATTCAATGGTATCGGATCGGGAAGCAAACGGTATATAAGCGTTCTTCAAGTGTTCTCTGCAGGTGATTGTTCTCCGGTATTTGATGATTACGGTAATCTCTCATTAGTCAAGATTCAAATGTTCATTGAGTCTGAAGAGTTTGGAGATGAGCTGATCGATAAGCTGAAAGAAAAGTTTACTGCAGAAGGATATGCGCTTGAGTCTGATAATACAAATGGTGATATGAGAACAGCACGTTTTGAAGGCCGGGGACAAAGTTTTGCGATAGTAAGAAGCTGTCTTGGTAATCAGAATTTTATAGGCATTACTATTCCGCTTGTTTCAGGATAAATCAATCTGGAATCAGAAAGTAAGAGGGAAATAGCATGTTACTTAAGATCGAGATGAGCGACATCATTCTGTTTTGGGACAAGGGATGGCCTGTTATTGCTTTGATCGCCGGCTTTTTAGTAATTTTCGAATTGTCGAGGATACCTGCAAGAATAAAAGCAAAAAAAGCGTATTCTCACTTGTCCGGAAGAGCAATGGGCACTGTGATCAACAGCTATAAAGAGCAGATATTGCTTTCCTCTTATCATTACTCTTCGGATGAACGTGACCATTATGAGTACAAGACTATAGTGATGTATCAGTATGAGGTTGACGGACAAGTTCATACCGGACAGGGAGAAGGATCCGGAGCTTTATGGCATAGAAAACACCAGATGATCTGTTATGATCCTAACGATCCGGGTGACAGCTGCACTTTGTTTTACTATAACAGGGAAACAAAATCACATGCTCTTAAAACTAATATTGTAATGATAGTTGTTCCTGCAGTTATCCTTTTGGCTGCATTATATCTCTGGCAGTAAAGAATCGGATAAATCATATTGGAATAAACGTTTTCTGCATACCCACATGGGGTATAAGCACCTTATTGGAAGGGTACCTGCATATAAAATTAGCAAAAAGTCTATTTTTGTCGGTAGGTTTTGCTTCCAAGTATTCTTTCAAGAGCTCGAAAACCTCACAAGAAGGACTTTTCGCGCATTAATACCGCCTGAAAAATCGAAAGCAGGCAGTCAAACACTTCAATATCCGATTTATCCGGCTGAATATACCCCCACACCTACCGACAAAACTCTTAAAAATCCGTTTTATGTCGGTAGGTATGTTTTTACCCGCAACGAATACAGCAAAAATTAATTACATTTTTCAACCAAATAAGACAATACTCACCAAAACCGTTCGTTTATAATGCAGTTATAATCCTACGAAAATTAGTCAGGAGGTGCTGCTATGAGCATTGATTTGAGCAAGATGCCGAAGATCGGTTTTGGCCTTATGAGACTTCCCGAAAATGACGGAGTCATCGACATCGACAAGGTCTCAAAGATGGCGGACAGCTATCTGGAAGCAGGTTTTACTTATTTCGATACCGCATATGTATATCACGGCGGCAACTCCGAGAAGGCAGTAAAGGAAGCTATCGTTAAGCGTCATCCGAGAGATTCTTTTACTCTTGCTACAAAGCTTCCGGCGTGGTTCATACATTCCATGGAAGACAGGGACAAGGTGTTCAATGAGCAGCTTGAAAGATGCGGCGTTGACTTCTTTGATTTCTATCTTCTCCACAGCATTGAGGACGGAAACAACTATGAGATCTACGAGAAGTACGACTGCTTCAACTGGGGAATCCAGAAGAAGGCTGAAGGCAAGATAAAGCACTTCGGTTTCTCCTACCACGGCACACCTGAACTCCTCGTTCAGATCCTTGATAAGCATCCTGAAGTGGAGTTTGTTCAGATCCAGCTTAACTACATCGACTGGGACAATCCGATCGTTCATTCAGGCGAGCTCTATAAGATCCTGTCTGAGAGGAATATCCCGATCATCGTCATGGAGCCCTGCAAGGGCGGCAAGCTCGCAAATCTCGACGATGAGTGCGCATCGATCCTTAAGGCCATCCATCCTGACAAGTCCGTTGCTTCATGGGCTTTCCGCTTCGTTGCAAGCCTCCCCGGCGTAGCTACGATCTTAAGCGGCATGTCCACTGAAGAACAGATGGCTGACAACATGAACACGTTTAAGAATTTCGAGCCCTTGAGCGATGAGGAGAAGGCTGCGATCGGCAAGGTCGTTGAAGCGATGTCCCGCGTGGAGCTCATCGGCTGCACGGCCTGCAAATACTGCGTTGAAGGGTGCCCCATGGGTATCAGCATTCCTGATGTCATCAGCGCTATCAATACGGCAAGGAAATTCCCGGGCGACATGAGGCCGCAGTTCTTCTATAACGGCCTTGTGGACAGATACAGCCACGCTTCAGACTGCATCGGATGCGGCCAGTGCGAAGGCGTCTGCCCTCAGCATCTGCCGATCATAAGTCTCATGCAGGAAGCTGTCGAGAAGTTCGAGAAGAAAGGCTGATTTTTTTATAAACTGACTTTGAAACACACGGCCCCGGCCGTGTGTTTTTCGATGCCTGAAAAAAAGTCCGCAAAAGCCCGATTATTTTGGATTTACGGGGTTAACAAATGCATTTTACCGTGCTAAAATTTCGAACGGGGACAAAAGCCCCAATCCCATTGATAAAAGTGAGGTGAATACGGTGGACGCTGGTGACAGTTGCGACAAACGAGGGAAACGCGGCCGAAATATCCTTTGTTCCTTAAAGCGCCAGGCGATGACCGTATCGGACCTTAAGGACTAAATGATATATCGTCTCCTCTGTTTGTCTAAGTGAAGAGCAGAGGTTTTTTGTTCCCGTCGTTTGTTTACTTTTTAGGAGGAACAAATGGCAGAGAAGGAAATAAGAAGAGATTATCAGGACGAGATAATCTCGCTGATGAGGGGTAACGATTCCCCGAGGGTAATTCATTACAAGTTAGAAGATTATCACGCAAGTGACATTGCGCAGATATTAGAGGAGCTCTCCGACCAGGAGAGGAAGAAGCTCTTCAGGGTCTGCGGCAAGACTTTGCTTGCGGAGGCTTTCGAGTGTCTGGAAGAAGAGCAGGTAAGCACTTATCTCAATGAGATGGACATAAGGCGTGCTGCTGCGGTCGTTGCCGAACTCGAGACGGATACCGCTGCGAATGTTTTGCGTGAGCTCGAGAAAGAGAGGCGCGGCCTGATCATTGACGCTCTCGATACTGAGGTCAGGAAAGAGATCAGCATCATCGCATCCTACGATGAGGATGAGATCGGTTCCAAGATGACCGCGAACTTCATCACGATCGGCCTGAACCTTACGGTCAAGCAGGCGATGACAGAGCTCGTAACCCAGGCAGAAGAGAATGACAACATCTCGACGCTCTTCGTTGAAGACGATGACGGTCTGTTCTACGGAGCTCTCACATTAAAAGACCTCATTACGGCAAGGAGCACGACCGACTTAAACACACTGATCGTTACGTCGTTCCCTTACGTATACGCTAATGAGAAGATCGACGATTGTATCGAGAAGCTCAAGGATTATTCGGAGGACTTGATCCCTGTACTTGATGAAGACAACAAGATCTTAGGCGTTATCACATCACAGAGCATCGTCGAGGTAGTCGATGATGAGCTCGGTGAAGACTACGTTAAGTTCGCCGGACTTATTGCAGAAGAAGACCTTAAGGAACCTCTGGGCCAGAGTATCAGGAAGAGAATGCCTTGGCTCCTTATCCTTTTGTGTCTCGGCATGATCGTATCAACACTGGTCGGTGCTTTCGAGGCCGTTATCGCACAGCTTACGATAATCATGGCGTTCCAGTCACTGATCCTCGACATGGCAGGTAACGTCGGAACGCAGTCGCTTGCTGTCACGATCAGAGTACTTACGGATGAGAATCTCACGGCAGCACAGAAGATCAAGCTGGTGTTCAAGGAATCAAGAGTCGGCCTTTCCGTAGGTCTCATCTTAGGTGTCGCATCGGTGATCCTTATCGGCGTATACCTTATGGTCCTCAAGCACAAAGAGCCGGTATTTGCCTTCGCGGTAAGCGGATGCATCGGCGTGTCACTGCTCGTATCGATGATATTCTCGTCCATCATCGGCACGCTTATCCCGCTCTTCTTCAAGAAGATCAATATCGACCCTGCGGTAGCATCAGGACCCCTGATCACCACGGTCAACGACCTTATCGCGGTCGGCTGCTACTATGGCATGAGCTGGCTTTTGCTTATCAACGTCATGCAGCTCCATGCGATGTGATGTAACAATGTTAAACAAGGAGAAATGATATGGAACACGTAAATTTCAGCCCCAGCGGCGTATGTGCAGTCTCGATCGATTTCGATATCGAAGACGGCAAGCTTCATAACGTAAAGTTCCTTGGCGGCTGCAACGGCAACCTCAAGGCTATCGGCAAGCTCGTCGAAGGTAAGGATGCGAAGGAGGTTGCAGACATCTTAAGAGGCAACACCTGCGGCATGAAGGGAACGTCCTGCGCTGACCAGCTCGCCAAGGCAATAGATCAGTACGCCGGATAATTACAAAACAGAAAAGAAAGCATGAATAAAGCCCGCCATCTTATTTCGGCGGGCCTTATTCATATATATTCAACTTATTCCTTGTAAGCCGTATATGTCTTTACGTTCAATACCGTCTCACCGTCGATCTGGAGTGCGACAGGACGGTCGAATGTTACCTTGATCCTGTGGCCTGTCTTTACTTCGACGTTCTTCGGATGTTCGATGTGCTTGCCCTTGAAGATCGAAGGGAAGATCGCAAGTGTAACGAGCTTGCCGCTGCCGTGGAAGAGAAGGAGCGAGAGGAGTCTGTCCTTGGAAAGTCTGTCCTGGGCAGGTGTGGCGATCATGCCGCCGCCGTAGTAACGGCCGTTCATAGAAGGCGCGAGCCATACTTTCTTGTATGAGAAATGCTGGCCGTCAACCTCGATCTCGGCGTTGGTGGGCTTATATTTGAAGAGCAGTCCGTTGATCGCGATGTTCGTGTAGTTGATCTTCTTGTTGCCTGCTGCTCTCTGGCGGTCGCCTTCCTCGCAGCAGTAACCGTCTATGCCGTAACCGATGCCGTTAAGGAAACGCTGCTTCATGCCGTTTACTTCGACAAAGGGGAGATCCTTAAGATACTGCTCGATCCTGGCCGGATTGTCGCCCGGCTTCTTGCCGATGTCGTTCCAGAAGTCGTTGCCGCTTCCCGTAGGATAGTAGTAGAGGGGGATGCTGTACTTTAAGCCCTCTGTGTCATTGATGAAGTGATTTAATGTGCCGTCACCTCCGCAGATGATGACTTCGTCTTCCCTGTAGTTCAGGTCAGCGAAAAATCCGGCCCAGTCAGTGATCTTGGTGATATCCTTGTAGACTGCTTTTTTGCCGCGAAGGAATACCTTGAGTTCGTCGGCTTTTTCCTTACCTTTTCCGTTGCCGGAAAGCATGTTAAACAGTACGTAAGTTGACATTTTGTTCCTCCTCCTGATTCTTTTCGACAAATGACAGCATCAGATCTCTTGCGTAATCTCCGATGTCGCTGCAGCGTGTGGTCCTGACCTGTTCTTCTGTCATAACGTCCAGGACCTCGAAATAGATATCGGTCCCGTGAAGCGGGAAATTCTTCTGCATCTGCTCTGCTCCTTTAATGCCGCATATGACGACAGGGACGTTTGCTTTCTGGGCGATCTTGAAGATTCCGTTGTGGAACGGGAGAAGACCTTCACCGAAATTCCTCGTTCCCTCAGGATAGACGGCGATCGATACCTGATCGTTCTTCATGAGGTCGGCGGCCTTCTCGATGGTCTTCATGGCGTTCCTGGGATTCTCGCGGTCGATGGGAAGAAAGCAGCAGCGTCTTATGATCCTGCCCCAGCAGGGCACATGAAAATTCTTTTCTTTGGAGATGAATGCAAGATCGTAATCCTGAAGAAGATACCATGTAGTGATCGGATCTAACTTGGAACGGTGGTTGCAGACAAGAAGGAATCTCCGGTTCACGGGGATCTTTTCTAAGCCCATTGTGTGAAAACGGACACGGCCGACAAAGATCAGGTGCCAGGTCGAACTGACCAGAAGCCACCTGTAAAAGCTGCTGTGTTTGTCGTACAGCTTCTTGGGATTAACGAAGCATGAGCATATGATAAGTAATGCCCAGTACGACAAGAAAAGCGCTAAGAAAATAACGACCAACCAAAGCAAATATTTCATTTGAGACCCTACCTGATAAAGTAAATATATCAGAAGAATTTATATTTTGATAATCAAATTTTTAAGCGTTTGTTGGATATATTCACCAAAATTAAAAACTACATAAATTGCGAATGACATAAGCAAATCGCAAGATTGGTAAAATGATAATGTCAAATTAACAGATTTTTCCTAATATTTTTAGGGCTCACGACAAAATCGAACGCTTGTTAATTTGACCATTCTTGCTGTAGAATTATCAGTACGGACAACAAACAATATGAAGGCTTTTTCGCGGAGGTAACATGAAAAAAGGTTTTATCAAAGTTGTCGCTTGTGCTCTCGCAGGATTATTCCTCCTGAGCGGATGCGATTCACTTCCCAACGGATCTAACGGTCCGGTTGAAGTTCCGACAACGATCAAGGCGGACTTCACACAGAAGGAAAAGAAGGGTAACTGGATCAAGTACGGTGACTGCAAGGTTACTCTTAAGGACGGAACAGCTGTTATCACAAACCGTTCTGCAAGCAATACGGGTATTGCTATTCCTTGTGAGAACTACAGAGGCAATACGGTAAAGGCTTATGTTAAGGCTTCTTCCGAGAACGATTCAATGACACTCTCATTGAAGTATGAGTTCTACGGAAACGTATCCTATGTAAACATCGCAGCAGGCCAGGCTGACGAATCAGGCATTACTGAGATCACGGGCACGATCGAGATCCCTGACAATGCACAGAATGCCATGGTATATCTCGAAGCAAGCGACGTAAGGGATATCACCGTATCCGCAATGGAAGTCAGCATCGAAGGCGAATTCAATAATCTTACGGGAACACCCATCGAATCACTTGAAGATCCCACCAAGACAGCTTCGCTTTCTTCTGCTTATGCAGATTACTTCAAGTTCGGCGTTGCATCTCCTGCAACGGTAATGACGAACAAGAACGATTCTTTCAGAAAGCTTCTTAAGACTCAGTTCAATTCCGTTACACCTGAGAATGAATTGAAGCCCGATTCCGTTCTTGACGGCGCTAAGTGCAAGGCTGATCCTGCAAAGTACAATGAGGCACCGGCTATTCATTTCGAAGCTGCTAAGCCTATCCTTGACTACTGCAAGAAGAATAACATCCCTATGAGAGGCCATACTCTCGTCTGGTATTCACAGACACCTTCATGGTTCTTCTATGAGAACTACGATGTCAACGGCCAGCTCGCAAGCAGAGACCTCATGCTCAAGAGAATGGAGAGCTACATCGACCAGGTAATGAACTGGTGCGAGAAGAACTACCCCGGCGTTATCTATGCTTGGGACGTAGTAAATGAAGCTGCCGCAGATGACGGCGGAATGAGAGACTGCTACTGGAAGCAGGTAATCGGTGACGATTACGTAGAGAAGGCTTTCGAGTTCGCAAGAAAGCATGCACCTTCCGGAGTACAGCTCTTCTACAACGATTACAACGAGTATCAGGCATCCAAGCAGGAAGACATCCTCAAGATGCTTAAGCCCATTGCAGCAGCAGGCAATATTGACGGTATGGGCATGCAGAGCCACATCAGCTCCGGCCTTAACATCGACAACTATGTTGCAGCTGCAAAGAAGTACGCTGATGAGCTCGGCGTAATCATCCACATCACAGAGCTCGACGTAACAGCACCTAAGTCACTCAACCCTATGTACGACCAGGGTGTTTACATGAAGAAGTTCTTTGAAGCGATCATCGCAGCTGACAAGGCAGGCGTTCCGATCGAATGCGTAACGGTATGGGGTCTTACAGACGACATGAGCTGGAAGTCTTCCACAAAGCCGCTCCTCTTCTACGGAAACCTCTCACCGAAGCCCGCTTACGAAGGCGTTATGTGCGCTATTAACGGCGGCGAAGTCGCTAAGCCTGCTGACTATCAGGAGCCTAAGACTGACTCAACTCCTTTCGTTGAGGATTACGAGGATCAGAAGAAGGTCGGCGGACCGAGATACAGCTCAGTCCAGAAGATCGTCGAAGGCGGTTATGAGAGCGATTACTGCCTCATGAACTCCGAAGGCTACGCTGAGTACGACGGTTACTCCATCGACGTAACCAACTATGTCGGCCACACGATCAAGGTAACATTCGCCATCAAGTCTAAGGCACCTACATGTAAGTGCACAGCTGACATCGACGGCACATGGCCTACGATCGCAGAGGTTCAGACCGGTACAGACGAATGGGTATTGGGCGAAGGCCAGTACACGATCGAAGAAGGCACACCGAGCCTTACGATCTATTTCGAGAGTGTCGACATGAATCCTTTCTATCTCGATAACGTAAAGATCGAAGTAGTTGATTAATACCAGTTATTAATAAAGACAAAAGGAATGGGGGTGCCGGATAAGGCACCCTCTTTTCTTTGCTTTGTGCCTTGTCTTCCGGCATCAATACGGCATATTTTTCGTGTCTTTTTCGCGTTTTCTATTCCAAAATAGCAAAATTCTTTTACAGTATTGTCAGGGGATCATTTAGGATCAATTTTTGAAGTTAAGAGGGATAATCTATGTGGAAAAGAAAAATAGTATCTTCACTTTTGGCCGTTAGTCTGCTTACGCCGCTCCTGATGTCATGCTCGAAAACCGGGAGCGATAAGACGGTAAGCGGGAAAGACCCGTGGTATGAATCGACAAGGCTTGAACTTAAGACGGATCAGCTGCCGACAGAGATGCTCGACAGCAGCATCGTAAGCTACAGCAACGGCAAAGTCTATCATCTGTACAGCCTTACGAACCTTGCCGATTACGATAATTACAGAAGAACGATGCTCACCACCTACGACGATAAGGGCAATCAGCTGAGTTCTTTGAAGGTTAAGGATCCGGAGAACTATTCCATAGACAGGATCATTTCCGCAAAGCCTGATGAGAGCGGAAAGACTCTTGAGGCCGTTATCACAGCTTTTGCTACGGGTGGTTTTGCAACAGCGATCATCGATATCGATATTGTAAGCGGCGAGAGCAGTTCAGCCAGATTCCTGGAAAAAGAGAAGGGCAAGACATTGGAACTGTCGGCAGGCGGCATGAATACGTATGGCGTGTCTGATGTATATGTGGCCGGTGACTATTATATTCCCGTGATCTACGCAGGTGCTGACGCAGTCGAAATGGGTGCTCATGCATTCGTCTTTAAAGGATCGGAATATAAGGCCGAGCTGGACTTCTCGGGCATTCCGTCAGTATATGCGGTCGACGGATTCTCTTACGATTCAAGACATAAGTCTGTCATTGCCGTCGGTTATACGAGGAGCGACGGCGCGGTGGTAATAGAGTTCGATCCTGAGACAGGCAAGCGGATAAAGTACGAGAAATACAGCGTGCAGAGCGGTGAGGAAGTGAACCTTGCCGACTTCAGCGCAGTGAATTCAGGCGAGCTCTGCAAGATCGACATGCTCGGCAATATCACGACCTTTGACATGCAGTCACAGGAAGTTAAGACAGTCATCGACAACAACTGGTATACGCCTTATTTCTCAGATCTGAAGATACAGACCAAGCTTATTTCATGCGACAGCGAGAGAGCTGTTTTTGTCTCGAGCAAAGAGTCAGATTATTCGATGTTCTTCTCCGGAATGGACGAGACTGTTACTATCCTTACGAAGGCGGAGAAGAATCCTCATGCCGGCAAGAAAATAATAGAGCTTGCGGCTCCGATCGATAAGGGAATGTCGGAGTATCTTTCCAATGCGATCTATGAATTCAACAAGTCGGATAATGAGTATCTCATAAGAGTCTGGAGCAAGTATAAAACAGGCATCAAGGTCGGAAGAGACATGAGCATGCTGAACGTCTCCGACGAGAAGCTCTACACGATGATCCAGGAACTTAAAGGTTCTGAAGCGCCGGATCTCGCGGTCGGCATCCAGAAGTATTACGCGATGAGGGATGATATTTTCGAGGACCTCACAGGATACCTTGACCAGTCAGTAATGGACAAGCAGTTCTCCAATATGATCGAATCTTCCAGGTTCGGAGGAAAGCAGTATTTCCTTCCCGTAACCATTGAGATCGAGGGCCTTGTAACGGATAAGAGCCTTATAAAAGACGGCGCTGTCGGCATCACTTTCGAAGACTTCGACAAGCTGATCAAGGACAAGCTTGAAGGCTTCTCACCCTACGATTACCCGATGTCTGAAAGCAACTACAAAAAGGATTTTGTCCTCTCCTGCATCGATATCAAATCGGCTGTCGAAGGCGGCAAGGTAGACTTCGGCACCGACCAGTTCAGGGCAGCTGTCGAATATGCTAAGGATCACTTCGCAGAGGACGGCTTCACAAAGCCTGAAGACTATGCCTGGGCAGAAGAGGAGAAGCGCGTCCGCACCGGATGCAGATACGACAATATCGACAGTTATGTCGCTTTCATCCGCGCATGCAAGACGGCCGAAGGCGAGTACACAATACTCGGAACTCCTTCAGTTGACGCTTCCGGACCGAGATTCAGAGCCTCCGAGACAATATCGGTTACTTCGTCTTCCGCAAGGAAAGAAGGTGCAAAGAAGTTCTTAAATTTCCTCTTTGCCGGCGCAGGTTATTCCGATTCGGCAAGAGAATTCCAAAACATCGTCACCAACAAGGAGATAATGGCCAGGAACATGTCGATAATCACGGAGAAGAACAACAGCGCACAGGATATGTTTGAGGCCTTGGCTTCCTACATGACAGGTCTCGAAAAAGATGCAAGGATCTACGGCTATAAGAGGACTACCAAAAAACTGGAAGATAACTTCATGGCAAGCCTCTCGTCCCTGTCGAGATACTATTACGACGATCCGGTGATAACCGCATTCCTTACGGAGGAGATCGCTCCGTACTATGCCGGCGACCGTTCGATCGACGATGTCATAAAGATATTGAACGACCGCACATCCAAGTATGCCAATGAGATGTAAGCACTAGGAAGCCCTGACAGATTTGCATTCCCATTGATACTGTTTTATTCTTTCTATTGATGGGAATGAAGATCAACACAAAAGGAAAGCTTTGGATCGATATAGCCGCCTGTGCTGTATGGTCTTTGTTCGTGCTCATAGTTTCCGGCTGCAATTTCGCCCTGATGAATCCTGTGACGATCGCTGTCCTGATCATTGGCTTTGCAGGCTTCTCATATCTCATCTTAAAGAATGAAGGCGCCGGGAAAGAAGCGAGGATAACAGCCGTTGTTACGATCCTTGCAATAGGCGTAAGGACCCTTTATGTCCTTTATACGGGCGCCGAGCAGAGACAGCACGATCTCGGCGAGTTTGAGACTTATCATGAGCTCAATTATCACACCGAATATATCGAGTATCTTCTGAACAACCACAAGCTCCTTAACGAAGACGTAAGGCTGCATTGGCAGTTCTACCATCCGCCGCTCACGCATTTTATCAGCGCGGTGTTCTTCGGCATCTACAGGAAGATCGCGCCTTCATTTGCGCACAACTGGGACGCTCTGCAGAGCCTGTCTCTGTTCTATTCTCTCGTAACCTTAGCAGTTCTGAAGAAGTTCACTGAACTCTGGAACCTGTCCGGGAAGGCTAAGACGGTTGCATATCTTACGGTAGCACTCCTTCCGCAGTTCATATACTTCTCCGGCGCTCTGAATAACGATCCGCTCGCAGTAATGTTCGCGATCGCAGCGCTTTATCTTGCGCTCATCTGGTACAACGATGAGAAGAAGTCTTTCTTAAAGCTGATGGGCCTTAGCCTTTGCATCGGCCTCGGCATGATGGCAAAGCTCTCCGCAGGTCTTATTGCGGTACCGGTCGCATTCATCATGCTCAAGGCATTCTTCGAATCGAAGACGAAGCTCAAGATGTTCTTTGAATATGTCGCATTCATCGTTGTCTGCGCACCTTTGGGGCTCTGGTATCAGGTAAGAAACTACATTCTCTGGAAGGTCCCGATCACATTTGTCGCAAGGCCTGACATCGAAGTAAGCCCGAGACAGCTCATAGCCCCGATGCCCGTCTGGAACAGATTTCTGGCGTTCGGTGACGGCGTCGATTACAACATCATCTCAGAGACACTGAACGCTGCCTGCTTCGATGATGAGTATTACCGCGATTACATGCCGCTCGCACTTGTTGGATATTTCCTTTTGTCAGCATTCACGGTCTTTACGATAACAATAGTCCTGAACTTCATCTTCACATGGATAAAAGAGCGCAGCATGATGAATCTCGTCATGACGATCCTTCTCGTATCGCAGCTCGCATCCTATGTCTATTTCTGTCTGGATTTCCCTTACACATGCACCATGGCATACAGATACATCGTTCCGACGATCATTGCGGGCGCGTATTATTCGGGCAAATCGATAGATAAGGCGCCGCACCTCTTGGGCCTCATAACCAAGGTCTCGATCTATGCAGTCGCCATCTTCTCGTTTATCCTGTACTGCTTTGCGTGGCTCCTGGATTTCAGGACCGTCTGATATTTTCGAGCACTCCCAGGCATCCGTCTGATGCCCCGTTCTCGAAAAGTTATCCTCCAGCCTCATTCCATCGCGGCATTTGTCAGGGCCCAGTAAGTGTTTCCGTCTTCATCGTATGTCCCGAAAACGCCTGTAACCGTTATTTCCGCGCCTTCCTGAGGGTAATCTGCAGGATATGCCTTATCACCGTCAAGGATGAATTCTATGCCCTGCTGGCAGCATGCTGCAGCGTCTGCAACAAAGCATGCGAAGTGATACTTATCGCGTGCCTCATCGTAATAGACAGTGAAGACCCCTGACACCTTTACGCTCTTGCCCATGTACTGATCGGGGAAGATCATCATGCTGTATACTTCGGCATAGATCACGTCGGAATTAAGATTTGTCAGATCGAAGTCCACATTGCCCGCATCAGTTGATCCCGCTGTCGGTGTTTCCTGTGACTCGGTCTGCGAAGTAACAGCCGTGGTCTCTTCAGATGATTCGGATGTAATCCCGGCCTCTTTTGACATCTGCGATTCGATGACATCCCTGATGCCTGTAGTCTGTGCGGTCATTCTGTTCTTCGGACCGCCGCCTTCATTGCAGCCGGTCATAAGGCCGGCCATTATAAGACATAGAATGAAGCAAGATATCTTACGCATGTTATTCCTTTTATCCTTTGTAAAATAACGGACATCTGCAAGCGATTATATCACTCACAGATGTCCGCAGTGCCTATGAAAGGGTATTAATACGGCTTATTTCAAAGCTTCCTTAAGAACGGAAAGGTTGTTTTTCATTATCGACATATAGGTCGTACCGTTCTTAATGTCGCTAGATGAGACTGACTGCATTGAGTCGAGAGTCAGTATCTTCTGGTCTTTTGAAGCAGTGTTCTGTGCGATGGTCTCAGCGATCCTCTTATCCTTTCCTTCGATCGTAAAGATTGCAGGAAGACTTAATTCGTCCACCTTCTTTGCGAGGAAAGTAATGGTCTCGAAGCTTGCTTCTGTCTCTGCAGAGCATCCGACGAAGGCCGCATAGTATGTGAGACCGTAATCGTCAACCATATATCTGAAAGGGAAGCGGTCGCCGAAGAGTATCGTCTTTGTGCCTGCAGCGTCTACTGCTGCCTTATAATCTGCGTCCAATGCCTTGAGTGATTCGATATATGCATCTGCATTCTTCTTATATGCTTCTGCATTGGAAGCGTCGATCTTCTGCAGGGCGTCAGAAATGCTCTTTACAAGAACCTGTGCGTTCTTCAAAGAGAGCCATACATGCTCGTCGTATTCGACTTCGCCTTCCTCATGGTGATGCTCGTGCTCATGGTCATGATCTTTGTCGTGATCATCATCGTGATCGTGATCATGGTCCTCATCATGGTCATGGTCTTCGTCATGGTCATCGTGATCGTGATCCTCATCGTGGTCATGGCCGTGATCATGCTCGTCTTCTTCCTGCATGCCTTCTACAACCTCTTCTTCCTTAACGGAATCGCCTAACACGTCCATGAGGTTGATGACGACCATGTCCTTGTTAACTGCTTCTTTGAGAGCGTCTTCGACCCATTCGTCAGACTCGCCGCCGACATAGATGAAGAGATCACAGGATGAGATCTTCATTATGTCAGCTGCAGTCGGTTGGAAACTATGGAGATCAACTCCATTATCGAGAAGCATCGTGACATCTGCGCCGGATGCCTTATCGCCCAGAACGTTCATTACCCAGTCGTATTCGGGAAAGATCGTGGTTACGATCTTGAGCTTGTCATTTCCCTTTGCGCCTGCCGAATTGCACGCGGTAAGCGAACCAAGTGCCAGAAAAGCTGCAACAACTGCTGATAAAACTTTTTTCACTTTAATGAATAACCGCCCGGAGACGGTTTTCCTCCTGACTAATAAAAGAACTTTCTTCATATCCGCTCGAAAACGAATATGAGAATCGTTCTCAATTGTAGTCAGGAGGTGGTGCTTTGTCAATAGATTTGAGAACAATTCTCAAATTAAGTTTTTATCACAGATCCATCTTTATGAAATCATCAACCGAATGAGCCTTCGTGAGGTCGTCAGGGAGGACCATGAAGCCTGCAGAACCGAATGCTTCAGCGGCCTTAATGACCTCTTCCTTAGTCTGGCATGTGCCTTCAGACTTAAAGTGATTGTTCCACTTAGTAGCGCCCCAGGATTCGGTCATGGCAACCACGTTAATATACTTATATCCTGTGCCTTCCCTGTAGATAAATGTCTCATACATTATCTCGCCTGCGCCGTCTCTTAAGGATGCGATCCAGCCATCGGGCAGCTTGTAATCCTTTTCGAGCGTTCTGGGATCGATATCACCATTGCTGTCACTGATAACTTCACCTTCTAACAAAAGGTCTGTGAAGACTTTGCCATCAGTATTGACGACACTGAATTCAGGCGGCAGCTTATTAAGCTTAAGAATGCAGAACGGGCAGGTGAATGCCTGGGTGACAATGTCGCCTTCATCAGGCGATGTCTCTTCTGCGGTGATCCATAATTTTCCGTCCTGAAATCCTATATCGGCGATCTTAATCCCGTAACCGCCGGTATTCTTCTCGCCTGAACAGATAACGATGAAATAAGGCGCGTTCGGCTCATCCAAAGTGTCTACATAATATCCGCGCTCTTTTGTCATAACGCTAAAGGACGCCGGCTCATATATCTCGAACTCATAATCTCCTGCCACGCCTTTATCAGGGAGAACACCGTTATAGTTATCCTTTACGGATCTGTATGAAGAAGATCCGCTTGTTCCAGACGCGGTAACGACCGGCACCGAGATACTGATGTCTCCTGTGGAGGAAGTCTCTTCCGGCTTCTCGCCTGATGCGGCATTCTTACTGTTTGCAGCATTGCATCCTGAGATAACTCCTGCCACAAGCGCGAAAACCAGTGTAGTGCAAAGTACAGCCTTGATTCCTTTATCCATTTTTTTATGCCTCCAATAATGCTTTATACCATAATTACAGACGGGAAACTCTTATTGTTGCAGATGTAAAGTAATTGCCTCAAAGCAAGTGTTCCGAGGTGTTATAATGATGTTCAAAAAATGGGGAAGAGAAGGATATATATGGAAGAATTTGCAGAATTCATACTCATTATCGGTATGTTGATCGCTTGTTTTGTTATCCTGGTACAGGCAGCATCATCGGTCATCGCGATAGTTTCAGGCGTAAGAACGGCTTCGAGAGACAAGTCATCCGCGTTTCTCGGATATTCGCTGATCCCGCTGGCAGCAGCGCAGGTAATCGGCATTCTTACGGGCTTACCGGCAAACATGATCAGGGTAAGGCTCATGACGGAGAGTACTGTAGGTTTTTTCAATTCCCTTAGTTTTGCAATAAGCTTTGCAAATATCGCTCTGGATATACTGTTCGCAGTCCTGTTCTGCCTTCACTTCATGAAGAATTACAAGGTGGGCAAGATCCACATGATCGTTATGCTTATTGCAGAGGCCATATATTTGGGAGCCTTTTTATCCTCTAATCTTGCGACAGGATACTATTTTTCAGGCAAGATATCTTTCGCACTCTATGTGGCAGTAAGGTTCCTTGCAATCATCATAAACGCTGTTCCCGTTATCGCCGTTATCAATCTCTGCCTGAAGACAGATGAAAGGGCGAGAAGGAGAGTGCTCTTTATTTTCCCGCTCCTGACATTTATCTGTTCGGCCTGCGTTGATATGATAAACACTTTCTTATATACAAGGGCAGGTGCCAGGAGCGGTGCAGCAGAGATCCTCCTGCTGGTGTTCCCGGTGATCCCTGCAGTCATCCTGATCATCGAATCAATCTATATCTATAAGACCCGCACAGTAAGTGACGTGGCTTAACAATAAGGAGGTATCTTATGCCGCACGTAGTAATCAAATGTTTTCCCGGAAGATCCGAAGACCAGAAGATCAGGTGTGCCGAAGAAGTCACTAAGGCCATTTCCGAGACTATGGGCTGTGATGCCTCAAGCGTATCAGTCGACATAAAAGAGATCGCTAAAGAAGACTGGAAAGAGAAGGTCTGGGACAAGGAGATAGAGCCTCTGGACGCTCTTTACAAGAAGCCCGGATATACCTGCGATTAAGTCTTTTACAGAGAAGGTTTCTTATTTCTGATCTTTACAGCCAGAGCGGCGAAAAGGAACTTTTTGAACCTGTTAAAGCCCTTGGCTATCTCAGTCATATCCCTAACGCATATCGTGATCAAGGCTTCGGATTCCCGGAGTGTGATCTTATCTTGTGAGAAAGCCGCTTTCTCTGCGATCAGTCTTGCCCTTTTTGGCAGAGCGTATTTGAATATACGGCTCATAAAGCTGAAGTAATGGTAACCGGAGATGGCTCTTCTGACAGGGTCCTTTTTCGCGAACTGACGGCGCCAGTAAACGGTCCATCCGATGAGCAGCAGATCTGCAAGCAATGCAATTAACGATATCGTAAGAAGGGTATTGCCTATTGCCGCCAGAAGCTTATTCTCTTCGAGTGCGACATGGATCTCACCATCAGGACTCATATAAATATTTGTTCCGGGTCCGAACGTGTCCCCGCTTATTACAATCGACGGGGTGATATTATTATCCGGAGTGCCTGAAGGAGTCTGCCCGGAAGGCATTGTCTCTGAGGAAGCTGTTACGGCATCAGACGGCTCAGTCTGATCTGCCGGAGTCGGAGTGTCGCCCGGCTCAGTCTCAAGCGTGGTTTCAGGTGTTGTCTCAGTTGTTGTCCCGGTTGTGGGTTCTGTATCCGAACCGGAAGTTTCTTCCGTATCAGAAGTCGTCTCTTCCGTTGTCTCAGTGGTCGTCGTTGTGGAGGTGTAATCGGGATTGAATATCGATGTGTATCCTCGCGCGTATTGTGCCTGTTCGATCTCCGGATACTGCCTTGCAACACCGTTGATATTAAAATCTGCGGCATTCATATAAGCTCCGGGTGTCGAATCTCCAAGGATCCATCCGTATTCAGGCTCGAAAAACTCGAACCACGCGTGTGCCTGTGTCGAATAGATATAATATTCGGTATCGGCATGCGTGACCGAATCGACATAACCGCGCACATACCTTGCGGGGACACCGATCAATCTTAAGAGTACGACCGTCGTAGCCGCATAGTGGACACAGATTCCTGTCTCGGCATCAGTGATGAACCATACTACAAAGTCGACATCCTTCGGAGGATAATCCGTTTCCTTGCTGTACGGATGAAGCGAACAGACATAATCTGTGACACGTCTGACCTTTTCCGCATCAGACATAGTTACATAGCCGTGATATACATCCAGATACCAGTCAGGCAGGGCGCCGCTGCTTATGAGCGCCATCTCTGTCGACTTCGGGACCTTAAGGTTCGTGCCGTAGACATAATCCTCGATATATTCATCAGAATAGATGTTGCCTGTCTTTACCGGAACAGGGCAGTACGCATAGGTGGAAGCGCCGTCCTTGGTCGTGTTGAAGGCATTTACTGTCTGATACTTCTTGTTTCCCGCTACATAGAAGTCTGTATAGTAAGGGGAGATATCCACCCACTTGTTGTCCAAAGGTTCGATCTTTACCTTAAAAGGTGCTTCCACAGGGTCAGGCTCAGCCCCGTTCTTATAGACTTTGCCCTTGATCTTTGAGCTGCGGAGCATATTGTCTTTATATTCATCGAGCGATTCGATCTTCAGATACATTGCGGTCGGATTGTTGGGGTTTATGGGGCCACTGTAATCAGCGTTATACATCTTGTGTATCCTGAAGACCGGCTCCTCGACAGGATCGAAAGGACCGACATTCCTGAGGTTTGTCGGTGACGGCGCGAGCGAGAAGAGGAAGTTGTTGTCTTTGCCGAGATTAGGGTTGTTGATGCCGTTGATGATGACATCAAACTTCTCACTCAAAGAACTCGATATATTCTCGGCCAATTCCTTTCCATAGGTAAGGAAATCAGACGCCAGTTCATCCTTGTCATAGTCTTTTGCAGGGAAGATGACTCCGATCAGAATGGAGAACAAAAGCACCGGAACTGCCAGTATCATGAGCATTTTCCCGGATGCGCCGATTTCCTTGTTGCGCATCGCATGTGCAAGTACCGCAAGCAGAACACCGGCCGCAGCGACAATGCAGGATACGGCATGCGGGAGCATTGATGTGTTCTCAACGGCGAAAACAAAGAGCGGCACAAAAAACAGCAGTGCCCATGGTATGTTTTTGCGCCTCATGAGCGCATGGGTCATAAAACTGATCGCTGCAATGTTATATGCATTAAGGAATGCGGTGATATATACTCCGTCCGCTGATGATCCGCCTTCGAAAATATCCGGCAGGAAAAAGAATGCATAGCGCTGGAGGTTATAGAGCAGTGCGTTTAAGCCTTTTTGAGTATTGAAGAGATCCCAGTATACGGCAAGGGCAATAAGGAGCGGTGTTGCGATAAGAACAGCTGCCGTCAGCTTCTTTTTGCACGGATAGTAGAGCAGGGAGAATACCGTTGAGGCAACGAGAGCAATAAAAACGAATGACCAGATCCCGTTCCCGAATTCATAAGCCGTTGCGAACATGGCGGAAAATCCGGTGCATAAAAGCGTTGTAATGATCACAGTCATTACCACGTTTACTCCGTTCGGATAAGAATCCTCATTTACCATTACATATTCTTTAGTCCGCACCGGAGACCTCCTCGATAACCGGTTCTTCAGCCGGTTCCTCTTTGGTTTTCTTATCTTCCGATGCTTCTTCAGGGATCCTCATATTAAGGATCGTGTGAAGGGCCCTTTCGAGATCGATATTTGATTCGACATTAAATGCGACTTCTCTGCTGTCAGGCGGGATAACTCTTATGATGTGAGGCACTTCATGATCAATAAAGAATTTTGAAGTGAAGAGGATCTGCCCCAAATGAAGGTCCAATTTATCCCTGTCGTCAGTCATCTGCAGGATGACTCTTGAATAACCGCCGTATTCTTCCAGCGGCTCTTTAACAAGATACTTATCCTTCTTGGCAGACATCTTCCAATGTATCGACTTTACGGGGTCGCCTGCCTGGTAATCCCTAATGTCGTAGATCTCGGAATTGGGCTTGCTCGATTTTCGAAGGTTCTTAGCCTTAAAGCCAAACATGTCAGGCATGTAGCCGGGCATCTCGGGCGACGGCTTAACAAGGAATTCGATGTCCTTATTGACATTCAGATCGAAGTGGAAGAACCCCAGGAGGTCATATATCTTAAGCTTGGAGAGCTTATATGAATAAGCGCCGCAGTGCTTTGTTTCAAGAGGGATCTTCGTGACGCCGTTGTCGCATATTACTATGACCTTCTTATCTTGGGCTCCGGTCATCTTATCTGTCGAGATCAGCCTTATCTTATAAAAAGAGAAAGCAGATGCGATGCCTCCTACTGTCAGCTTAATGTATGCCGGCTTGCCTTTAATGGTTGCCGTGGGATTATCGATCCTGAACCTAACAGTCTGTGAAGCGATAATGGCAGCGATAAGTGCCAGGACCGGAAGCGCAAGAAGCGCGATGAGACAATACCACGATACCCACATCTTATAAAACAGAAAAAAGATGAAGGTTGATACCAGTGCTATCGAATAAAGCGTCCAGGTCTTCAGCATAAGCCGATCAGATCTTGGGAGAAAGAGTGTCCTTGAGGATCTCTTGTGCTATATCGCCGGTCTTTATGCCGTTGATCTCCGCTTCAGGCGTGAGCATCAGTCTGTGCGTGATGACCGGCTGGAAAACCTTCTGGACATCAGACGGAACAACATAATTCCTGCCGTTCAGATAAGCACATGCCTTTGCCATCGATGTAAGAGCCAGCGTGGCACGGGGGCTTCCGCCTCTTATGAGGTTCTTGTGTCCTCTGGTCTTGTTTATCAGGGTGACGATATAGTCTGTAACGTTATCGTGCATGAAGACGTTATTTACTTCGGCCTGCATCTGCAGGATCGTATTCACGTCGCATACGGTCTTTACATTGTCCATCGGATTTAAGCCGTTCTTACGGCTCTCGATCATGGCCTTCTCATCCTTGGCCGAAGGATAACCGATCGATAACCTGATCATGAATCTGTCGATCTGCGAATCCGGCAGGAGTGATGTTCCCGATGCGCCGGTAGGGTTCTGTGTGGCGATAACGGTAAAAGGCTTCGGGAGCATATATGTATTACCGTCAACAGTGACATTGCCTTCCTCCATTGCTTCAAGGAGCGCCGACTGCGTACGTGTCGAAGCACGGTTCAATTCGTCCGCGAGGAAGAGGTTATGGAATATCGAACCGGGCTGGTATTTCATCGTATTGGTGTTCTTGTCATACAGCGAAAAGCCCGTGATATCCGAAGGCAATACGTCAGGAGTAAACTGGACTCTTCCGTAATTAAGCCCCATCGTCTTGGAGAATGCAACTGCCATCGTGGTCTTGCCCACGCCCGGCACGTCTTCCATGAGGATGTGACCGCCCGCAAGGATAGCTGTCAGCGCCTGCGCAATGATGTAATCCTTACCGCAGATTACCTTCTTGATCTCATAGATTATGTTCTCTGATATGGTACCCATTCTACTTTCCCCCAAGATTAATGCAGTATTTAGTATACATTAATCATTTTCACGCGCATTAGAAAAGTGCGTGATTTTTGGGAGAGGGCTTACCGACGCTCCGTTAAAAACAGTGCGTTTATTATTATGATCAGCGAAAAAACTCCCCCTGCAAAGTAAGAACCCGCCGCACAAAGCACAGCGGGTTCCTACTCGAACAAGAAGCAAACAATTATGAAACCGTTTACGTAAGTTAGTGGTGTGCCGATCAGCCCTGACCGTAGTAGGCGTTGGCACCGTGTTTGCGCAGATAATGCTTGTCGAGCAGAGTCTGCTGCATTCTTCCTGCCATGGGATTAAGCGTCATTGCGTGATAATCCATGAATGCGACTTCTTCCATGACTACTGCATTATGTACTGCGTTGAAAGGATCTGTTCCCCATGTGAAAGGTCCGTGTGAGAAGACGTTTACGGCAGGGATTGCATCGGGATCCTTGTCCTTGAATGTCTCGACGATGACGTTGCCCGTCTCCTTCTCATACTCGCCGCGGATCTCTTCGTCGGTCATGGGACGTGTGCAGGGGATGTCACCGTAGAAGTAATCGCCCTGTGTCGTTCCCATTGCGGGGATCGCCATGCCTGCCTGGGCAAATGTAACTGCCCAGCGGGAGTGGGTGTGGACAACGCCGCCGATATTGGGGAAGGCCTTGTAGAGGACGACGTGTGTCGGGGTGTCTGAAGAAGGCTTCCACTTGCCTTCGACGACCTTGCCATCCAGGTCTACGACTACCATATCTTCCGCCTTCATGATGTCGTATTCGACGCCGGAGGGCTTGATTACAACGAGGCCGGATTCACGGTCGATGCCTGATACGTTGCCCCATGTGAAGGTAACGAGGCCGTGCTTGGGAAGGAGGAGGTTCGCTTCAAGTACTTTAGCTTTAAGTTCTTCTAACATCAGATCACCTCCGTAGCTTTTCTCTCAACAGGCAATGCATTCTTGTACTTGTCGAGGAACGCTGCAAAGCCTGCCACATCGGATTCGTCTGCCATTACGCTTACGCTCTTCGCGCCTGCGAAAACCTTGTTGTCCAAGTAATCAGGAAGCGATTCTCCCTCTTCCTTGTTGATCATGTAGGAGACGAGGAGAGCCATGCCGTAAGGTCCGCCTTCGCCTGCTGTTTCCATGACGGAAACAGGCGCATTAACGGCTGCGCTAAGCATCTTCTGGCCGACTTCGGGAGTCTTGAAGAAACCGCCGTGGCCGTAGAGCTTATCGATACGGACGTTCTCTGCGCCCTGAAGGATATCCATGCCGATCTTGAGTGTTGCGAGAGCTGAGAGCAGATGTGTTCTCATGAAGTTTGCGAGAGTGAAATTGCAGTTGGGCGTTCTTACAAAGAGCGGACGGCCTTCGTCCAAGTCCGTAACGCCTTCACCTGAGAAGTAGTTATATGAGAGGAGTCCGCCACAGTCCGGATCGCCCTTCAAAGCAACCTGGAAGAGCTTTGTGTAGAGGTCGTTTCTCGAGATCTGGACACCGAATAATCCTGCGAACTGATCGAAAAGATTTACCCATGCATTGATGTCCGAAGTGCAGTTATTGCAGTGAACCATGGCAACAGGTGCGCCTGCAGGTGTAGTGACCATATCGATCTCGCGGTGTACGCCAAGATCGTGATCTACGACGACCATTGCGAAGTCTGATGTGCCGGCACTTACGTTGCCTGTGTAAACGCGCACGGAATTTGTAGCGACCATGCCTGTGCCTGCATCGCCTTCGCAGGGTGCGATCGGGATGCCTGCCTTAAGGTCTCCTGCGGGGTCGAGGAATAAAGCACCGTCTTCTGTAAGAGTGCCTGCGTCTTCGCCTGCAACCAGAACCTTAGGAAGGATGGAGAGGAGGTCGCCGCCTGTAAGAGCGTTAAATTTAGCGACCATATCCTTGTTGTAGTCGTTTGTGGAGGAATCGATCGGGAACATGCCTGATGCTTCGCCGACGCCCATGACCTTAAGGCCTGTAAGTCTCCAGTGAATGTAGCCTGCGAGTGTCGTTAAGTAATCGATGTCACCGACGTGTGATTCGTTATTGAGGATTGCCTGATAGTAGTGTGCGATGCTCCAGCGCTGGGGGATGTTGAAGCCCAGTGCCTCAGTGAGCTTTTCTGCTGCCTCACCGGTTATCGTGTTGCGCCATGTGCGGAATTCAGCGAGCTGCTTTCCGTCCTTGTCGAAGGGCAGGTAGCCGTGCATCATTGCAGAGATACCGATGCCGCCGACCTCAGTAAGAGTTACGCCGAACCTGGCCTGAACGTCAGCCTTCAGTGCTGCATAGCATGCCTGAAGACCCTTATGGATCATGTCGGAAGAATATGTCCAGATGCCGTCAACGAATTGGTTCTCCCATTCGAAATCGCCTGAAGCTATCGGCATATGATCCTTGTCGATAAGTACCGCTTTGATACGTGTGGAACCCAGTTCGATTCCCAGTGCTGTAGTTTTGAAATCCACGGTGGAGCCTCCTTAAAAGAATTACTTCTTGTTTTTGTTCTTACGTGCAAGTATAACACTCTGAACAAGGAGGAAGATACAAAGCATTACACCTACGGTAATGTTCGTCCACCATGCGTCTTCGAGACCTAACGAAGTAACGATATTCTTGATCGTCGACAGTGACAATACTCCGAAAAGCGTTCCGACGATATTTCCTACACCGCCTGAGAGCAGCGTGCCGCCGATGATGGATGAAGCGATCGCGTTCATCTCGGCACCCTGTGCGTGCAGAGGAGATCCTGAGCATGCATGGAGGAAGAAGAGGTAGCCGCCGAGACCTGCGCAAAGACCGCAGAGAACGTGAGCTAAGAACTTTGTGAGCTTAACGTTGATACCGAGCATGTTTGCGCTCTGGTTGTTGCCGCCGACCGCATAGAAATTACGTCCGAGCTTTGTCCATCTGAGCAGGCAGAAGAGGAGGACAACAACGGCGAGAGCAACGATAACGCCGATCTCAACATATGCCGGGATATAGATGCCTTTTTTATTGACTGAACCCAAGAAGGGGATCGTAACTTCTGTTCTTGCGAGCTTAACGAAGGGTTCGTATGTGACGGGCACACGGTCGCTGCAGACTATGGTGGTCATGCCTTTCGCGAAGAACAGGCCCGCTAGAGTTACTATGAACGGCTGGAATTCCATATAAGCAACGAGGGCACCCTGGACGATACCGAATGCAAGGCCGATAGCCAGAGCGATAAGGAGCGATGTGAATACGTTTCCTGTTGCGACACCGTCATTTACTTTCTGGAGATGGACTGCGCATGCCATGCATACGAGACATGTTACCTGGCCAACGGAGATATCGATCCCGCCTGTGATCATGACGAGCGTCATGCCGCATGAGAGTACGAGGAGGGAAGCGTTCTCGTTAAGGATATTGAAGAACATCTGAGGCTTCGTAAATCCCTTTTGGAGGAATATTACAGCGCTCATGTACATTACGAAGAATACTATTATCGTGATGATAAGAAGAAGATTTGTATCTGTTAAGGAAGCGCGTCTTCTGAGCTTATAGCTTCCCAATGTATTTGTATTAACTGACATATCAGATAGTCTCCTTTCCTGCCTCAGCACTTGCTGCTTCAATGCTTTCTGCTTCAGCGGCAGCGGCCTTTAATGCCTCGGCTTCTGCCTTTAAGGCTTCAGCTTCCGCTCTTGCAGCTTCTCTTCTGTTCTTCATGTCATCGACCTTTCTTCTTACGATAGGTGCGGAGATGATGATGAGGATGATTACTACGACTGCCTTGTAAGCCGAGATCGAACTCGAGTCGATCTCCTTGAACTTATAAAGCGTCGTTGTAAGGAACTGGATAACATAAGCACCCAGAACAGAAGCAGTGAGATTGAACTTACCGCCGCCCAAGTTATTGCCGCCTAAAGCAACTGCAAGGATCGCGTCCATTTCGATGTTGTTGGCGATGACTGAATATGTGATCGATGAAGTCCTTGATACCTTGATGAATCCGCAGACTGCTACACAGATGCCGAGGATGATGAAGGTGAGGAGCTTGATGACCTTAGGGTTGATACCGTTAAGTCTTGATGATGAAGCATTGATACCGACTGCCTGGGAATAGAGTCTTAAGTTGGTAACTTTCAGTACGATGGCAATTACTATCAGGCAAAGGACAGTAATGAATACCGGTGTGGGAACTGCGACCCCGGGAATGAAGTTGCCGAAATAACTGAAACGCTTATCGTTGATCGAGATGTTGTCATTGTTGTTGATCCAAGCTGCGATCGAACGGCCTGCCGTAAAGAGGATCAGGGTCGCTACCATCGGCTGGATCTTAAAGAATGCTACGAGTGCACCGTTGAAGGCTCCGAAAAGCGCGGATACGACAACGCATAAGAGGAACGATACGATGATGATGCCTGCGAATTTCGCGCCTGAGATATCAGGAGACTGGGTCTTAACGATCCTTAAGACCGTGGATCCAGCGATCGCGATCGTCGCACCGACGGAAATATCCTGACCGCCTGATGCAGAAGTAACGAGTGTCATTCCGATAGCGAGGATTACGAGCTCTGATGCATAGTCGATCATGGTGATAAGGTTGCCTGACAATACAAGATTGCCTGCACTGTTGGGCTCTAAAGAGACCTTGAAGAAACCGGGATCCGTAACAAGGTTGAATGTTATCAGGAGGAATAGCGCAACAAGCGGGATGAAGAGCTGGTTGCGTACTATCTTTCCGAAGACTTCCTTTGCGGAAGGCTGGGGTTTAAGTGCTGAAACGTTGGTTGTCATTAGGATTCACCTCCGGCAATCGTTGCCATGATCTTATTCTGGTTGAGATCGTCGCCCTTGAGCTCACCGACGACCTTGCCGTCACGCATGACTACAAGGCGCGAGCATGTACGGATCATCTCGTCTATTTCGGAAGAAATGAATGTAACGCTCTTTCCTTCCGCAGCAAGTTTTAATACGAGTTTCTGTATCTCGACTTTTGTTCCGACGTCGATACCTCTTGTAGGCTCGTCGAGGATGAGATACTGGGGGTTTGCAAGAAGCCATCTTGCGAGGATGACCTTCTGCTGGTTGCCGCCTGAAAGCGACTTTATCGGTGTATCCTGTGAAGCTGTCTTGATATTCAAAAGCTCAATGTATTCGTCTGCAAATTTCTCTGCCTGTGCCTTTGAAAAGGGCTTGAAAAATCCCTTCATTACCTGGAGGGCCAGGATGATGTTGTCTCTTACCGACAGGTCACCAACGATACCGTCGAGCTTTCTGTCTTCAGGGAGATATGAGATGCCGTGCTTCATGGCATCAAGAGGTTTTCTGATCTTTACCGGCATACCGTCGATATATACCTGGCCGCCTGTGACTCTGTCAGCACCGAAGATGGCGCGGACGCTCTCTGATCTGCCGGAGCCCAGAAGGCCGGTAAAGCCGTTGACTTCGCCCTTGTGGATCTCAAAGTCGAACGGCTTTATGCCGGTCGTTCCGGTAAGGTTTATTGCCTGGTAAACGGGGGTGCCGTTATAGTCTATGTTCTCGGACTCGCTTCCGCTCTTGATCTCGGCCATGTCGTCGAAATCCTTGCCGAGCATCTTGGAAACGAGCTGTACTCTCGGCAGGTCTTCGATTATGTATTCGCCGACGAGCTTACCGTCACGCAGAACGGTAATGCGGTCGCATACTTCATATACCTGCTCGAGGAAGTGTGTTACGAAGATTATGCCTACGCCTTTTGCCTTGAGATCGCGCATAAGGTTGAAGAGCTTCTGAACTTCCTGCTCATCCAGAGAGGATGTAGGTTCGTCTAATATAAGCACCTTACAATCCATATCTACGGCACGTGCGATCGCAACCATCTGCTGGATCGCGATAGAGCAGTTGCCGAGCTGTTCTGTAGCGCTTACGGGAATTCCGAGTTCGTCCAGGAGTTTTTCTGCGCGGCGGTTGATACTTCCCCAATTAGTAAAGGGACTTTTTGTACGGCCGATGTACATGTTCTCGGCTACCGTAAGGTTGGGGCAGAGAGTGATCTCCTGATAAACCGTTGCGATGCCTTTATTCTGTGCATCCTGAGGTGACTTGATATGAACGGGAGTGTCTGCAAGCCAGACATCGCCTCCGTCTTTTGGATATACGCCGGTCAACACCTTTATAAGTGTTGATTTGCCGGCACCGTTCTCGCCCATCAGAGCATGGATTTCGCCTTCTCTTAATGTGAAATCAACGTTCTCAAGAGCGCGCACGCCCGGGAAAAACTTACATATCCCGCGCATTTCCAAAATAGCGCCATCCGTTAACATACCTCTTGTCCTCCTGTTTGTTTCCTGTCTTACTTCTTTAAAAGAAATGTGCGATGCGATGGGATTGCATCGCATCGCACACTCTGTGTCAGCTAAATACTCTTATTTTTGGAGAGTTGTATTAGTTATCCTGGTTATCAGATACCGTAGTTCTTAACGTCATCAGCTGTGATAGTCTTAGCGTCGAAGCCCTTCTCTTCCATGATGACTACCTTTGTCTTAACGCCATTCTTGATGATGTCGTCGATGTAGGAAGCCTGGAAAGGATTGCACTGACCGTCATAGTTCCAGTTGCCTGCGAGGAGCTCTTCAAGTGCCCATGTGTTGCAGTCGAAACCGATGATGATAACGTCCTTGCCTACGCCGTGAGAGATGTTAGCCTTATCGAGAGCTGCAGCAGCACCCTTAGCCATGTTGTCGTTCTCTGCATAGATTACGTTGAACTTCTCGCCGGAGTCGATGACTGCCTGAACGATCTGCTGAGCTGTCTCTTCAGACCACTCTGCTGTCTGCTGCTTAACGATTGACCAGTTGGACTCTGCCTTTACCTTATCGTCGAGAGCGCCGGAACGGCCGATCTGAGCGGATGAACCCATAACGCCCTGGATGTGGATGATCTTGTATTCAGAAAGACCCTGGGAAGCGAGCCACTCAACTGCCTGCTGGCCTTCCTTAGCCATGTCGGAAACGATGGAAGCTTCATAGAGGCTCTCGTCTGCGTCGATCGTTCTGTCGAAGAGGATGACCTTGATTCCGGCCTTCTGTGCCTGCTCAAGAACTCCGTCCCAACCTGATGTACCTGCTGCTGAGATCAAGAGATAGTCAACTTCGTCCTGGATGAACTTCTGAGCTGCTGCGATCTGCTCTTCATTCTTAAGTGAATAGAAGAAGGAAGCCTCATAGCCGTTCTCTGCAGTAAATGTTGCCTTCATGTCTCTGTCGTTAGCTGTACGGTAACCGGACTCGTTAGGATCGTTATTGATGATACCTACCTTGATGAGTTCGTCAGTCTTAGGTGCTTCTGTAGCGGGTGCTTCAGTAGCAGGTGCATCTGTAGGAGCAGGTGCTGCTGTCGTAGGTGTTGAGCCGCCGTTACAAGCGCAAACGCCGAATGCCATAGCTGCAACGAGAGCGGAAGAAACTAACAACTTTACAAATTTCTTCATAATGATTCTCCTTTTCATTTTGAGGTTATTTCCCGGACACACTTTTTGTGCCCGATGTACTCTGCCCCAAATAAACACCCGAAGCGCTGCAGCCGCAACGAATCTCGTATGCTCATTTAAGAATGGTAAATCTGCCTAAATACAGGTTTGGATTTTTTCTCATTCAAAGCGTACAGGTTTGCCGGGCGAAGCCTTTTTCGCGCCATGATGTCGAAAATCTTATGCAGCAATGTCGGATTTTTTAAGGTCGGACTTCAGAGGAGAGCCGGAAAGCGGTGTTGTCATTTTTACCAATCAAATATTTTTACCCGAAAATAATTATTTCGGCATTTTTGAAGAGGATAAGATTCCTTACTTTTTCGGGGGTTTGAAATAACACCTCAAATATTTATCGTATCTTTGCGCTATAGCCTGACCCTATAATTTTACTAAGAAATACAAGGGGTTTGAGGCATGGCTGAGAAGTATGTCGTCATAGCGAACAAGCTTGAGATAGAGCTCAAGAAGATGAGGGCGGAGGGAAATATGAAGCTCCCTTCCGAGCAGTCTTTGGCTCTGCAGAACTCATGCAGCAGACAGACTGTCCGCGCAGCTCTCGATCTCCTTCAGAAGGCCGGCCTTATCGAGAAGCGGACGGGATCGGGCTCTTATATTGTTGAAGAATCAAAAAAGAATAAAACAGTATTCCTCATTATGGAAGACTGCGACAGATACTTAAGCCCGGCACTCATATCAGGTCTTCGGTCCGAGCTTGCATCATCCAAATATGTCTTAAAGGCATTCTCCACGATGGGCAGCAGCAAAGAGGAAGCCAAAGTGATCTCACGCGCAATAAGCGAGAAAGCCGCCGCATTGATCATAGAACCGGTGCGCGATCTTATCCCCAACGCCAATGACAGTCTCATAGAAGAAGCGATGTCGCTGCACATCCCGGTCATATATCTGAATTCTTCCGAAGGTCCTTACGGCGTGGTCCATATCACGCCCGATTACAGGAAAGCAGGAAAGGTCCTTACAGATCACCTCAAAGATCTCGGCAGGCACGATATCGCATGCATCTTCTGCTCTGACTCATCTGCAGGCATGGATGAATACAAGGGTTATATCGGAGCAGTTCCGGATTTTGACGAGGGCAGGTGTCTCCTGATCCCGCATAAGGAAGAGAAAGAGATCATCTCCGGCAATGACGATATCCTTACTTCTTTCGCTGCGGATGTCCTTGCAGACTGCGATGCCGTCATCTGCCAGAACGGCATGATCTGTCACCGCCTTGTAAGCCTGCTTGATAAGAGCGGCAGAAAAACTCCTGACGACATAACCGTCGCATGTTTCGATAACGGCTATTATTCCGCGAATGATTCTATCTTATCCATGGGTTACGATAATGATTTCTTCTGCAGAAAGCTTGCGAAAACAGTGACCGCGCTAGCGGAAGGCAGCACGCCTAAGCTGCTTGTGATACCTGTGAACTATATCAGTACTCTCTCGAATTAACGAAGTCCTGAGTGATGTTCTGCGTTGTATATGCAGTCTCATCGACGTAAACGTGCTTGGGGATCTCCTCGCCATTCCTGTATTTTTCGATGAGCTGCTTGATCTGCGGGCCGAACATCGGATTGCATTCGACGCAGAGGTTTATCTTGCCGTCGTGGCAATATTGGAGAGCTTCCCTGGTGGCGTCGAAAGTAATGATCTTTACCTGTCCGCCGTTGCCGTAGGATATGCCTGCCTCATCGAGCGCTCTCATAGCGCCGAAAGTCATGTTGTCGTTCTCGGAATAGAGGACATCGATATCCCTGTTTGTCTTAAGGTATTCAGTCATGACCTCATACGCTTTGGCTTCCGTGAAGTCACCGTAGAGCTGACTTGTTATCTCCCAGTTCGAATGCTTTGCGGCAGCATCTTCCAATGCTTTTGTTCTCATGATCTGAGCGGTCGCACCGATCGTTCCCTGAAGATGTAAGATCCTGGCGGTCTTATCGGCCGGTATCTCGCCTTCAAGCCATTTTACTGCGAGATTTCCCTGGTGCAGGAAGTCGGAACCGATGTTCGTAAGGTAGAGATTCTCATCGTCTACAGCGACTGATCTGTCCATGATGATGACGGGAATATTGGCATCACGGATCTCCTGAAGTATCGTATCCCACCCTTCTTCGACGGTGGGTGCGATGAGTATGAAATCAACGCCTTCAAGTATGAAGCGGCGGACTGCTGCAAACTGGTTCTCCTGTTCCTGTCTCGCGTTGTCCATTATGAGTTCATAACCGGAGTCGTCTGCAAAGGTCGAAGTCACTGACTTGGTATTTGCCACGCGCCAGTCGGATTCGGATCCGACCTGTGAGAAGCCGATCACGTAAGGTTTGTTGGAAGGCTCAGCCCGTCTGGAACCAAGGCATCCTGTCATGGAGAAGAGCAGGGTTAAAGTGAGCAATATACTACAGAATCGTTTCATTATCTATGTCCGCCTTTCCCGGCATCTCAATGCTTATCGAAGTTCCTTCCTGAGGCATACTCCTGATATCGAATTTGCAGTCTTCGCCGTATAGGAGCTTCAGTCTCTTATAGGCTGATGTAAGTCCGAAGCTCGTCGTATCTTCATTAAGTACTCTTGTCCTTAAGTTCTCGAGTTCCTCGTTGTTCATGCCGAGACCGGTATCCTGAACCTTGAGGATTATCCTGTCGTCTTCACGGGTGCCCGTGACTATTATCTTACCCTTGCCGCGCTTGGGCTTAAGGCCGTGGTAGATGGCATTCTCTACCAGCGGCTGCAAAGTCATCTTGGGTATCTTCGTGCCTTCGATCGAAGGATCGATGTTGATCTCATATTCCATGATGTCCCTGTAGCGTACCTGCTGGATCTCGAGGTAGCTTTGGATATGCTGCTTTTCTTCTGCGATAGTGACGATGTCACGGCCGTCGCTTAGGAACGAACGGAAATAAGATGAAAGGCTCGTTACCATCTGCTCTGCCTGATCGTTCTTGCCGATCTCGATGAGCCAGACGATCGCATCCAGAGTGTTGTACAGGAAGTGAGGATTGATCTGTGCCTGGATAAGTGAGAGCTCAATGTCACGCAGCTTGATCTGCTCCTGGCGGTTAAGCTCGATCTGCTTATCAAGTCTTGCTGCCATGTCTTCTATACCCGTCGAAAGGAGGGCCAGGCTCTCGTCGTCAGTCTTGACCGGTGTCTGCGGGCTCAAGTTGCCGCTGCCGATCTGCTCTACACGGTCGTTCATAGCGACGATAGGGTCGGTGATGCTTTTCGAGAGCTTGACGGCACGGCTTAAGACCAGAGGGATCACAACGATCATGACGAGAACGACGAACACGATCTCGATCGAGAGCCAGAAGTCGATCTGCTTCTGGATGCTCGCCATCTCGCCGGCCTCATAGTAGAGGTAGGAATACATGTAGTCTTCGATGAGCTGCGTACTGACGTAGATGTTCTTCTTGAGCTGGTCCATGCGGTCATCGTAGCTGGTGGTCTTCTCGATGCTCTCCATATAACCGCTGAGCTTGTCGCAGAGTGAGAGAACGTTGTTGATCGTTTTGCGGCCGTCAGGATTTGAAGTGTTCTTGAGGAGTTCTTCTGCGAGAGACCTTGCCGACTTTACGTCGTTCCACGGCATCTCATCACTGTATCCCGTTACGTAGAAATAGACCTGCTCGTCGACCTGCTTCTTGAAGTCTAAGTTGAAGTCAGATACTGTGACGATGTTGCCCGATACCGATGCGTACATGAGGTTACGCGTTAAGAGCATTACGAAAATGCTGACGAGAATGACAGCTATCGGAATAAACATCTGAAGCATAAGACGGTACATCTTTCCCTGTACCGTATTCCTGTTCAACCTGTCGGGCGGCAGCTTCATTCTTCAGGAATTTCCCCGTTGCGGTACTGGCTCGGCGTGCATCCCTGGTTCTTCTTGAATACGAACGAGAAATATCTGGGATCCTTGTATCCGATCTCATTGGCGATCTCGCCTGATTTCTTGCTTGTGTTGCGCAAGAGGATCTTTGCCTTGGCCATTCTCTTCTTGGTGATATATTCGACGAAAGATAATCCGACCTTGTTGGAGAAGACGGCGCTCAAATAGTTCGCGCTGATGTTGATCTCTTCTGCAACTGAATCGAGCGAGATGTCCTCGTCCGCATAATGTTCGTTGATGTAATCGACGGCGTTGTTAATGATGTCGTTGCCGCGCTTCTGTGCTTCGGCATCGCGCATCTTGATCGCGATCGTGAGTGCATCGGTAAGATAGCCCTTGACCTCGTCTGCCTGTATGTTCGTGTCGAACGTCGGAAGGCTTGATGCGATGAGCTCCGAATCAACGTTTGCTTCCTTGAGCGCAAGCTCAACATTGACCCTGATGCTTACCAGGAGATAGTAGCGGAAGAGGATCGAGTTGACGCTCGCTTCAACGCTCTTTAAGTAGTCGTCTGCAAATGTCTCAACTTCGGCGCCGGTACCTGTCTGGACGAAATATCTTATGATCATCGGATCGAACTTGCCTGCGTCGATCTTGTTGATCTCGTTATCGTTTGCGATGAACTGCTCGGTCTTCAATTGTTCTGACGTGAAGATATGCTGGTTAGGGAAGATGTGTCTGTATGCAAATGCCCTGTTGGCATCCTGATAGCAAGATGAGAGACCGCTTAATCTGTTGGTGGAAGCTCCGACCGCAACGTGCCAGTCGAGCTGCGACGGAGTCTCTTCGCAGTGCTGCCTGATCATCTTGACGCACTTGTCTTCCATGCGCTTGACGCTCTCGTCATCGCCCTTGATGAGCACGGCATATGAGAAGAGATTGCATCTGAAGATGATGTAATCCGGGTACTGCATGAACTGGTTCAAAAGGCTCTCGGTAACGCCTGAAGCATTGTCGGAATATGTCGACTGATCCAAGTCTCTGATAGAGAAGATTACGATGTTGTATGCGTCTGCAGAAAGGTTCAGGTGGAGCTTGTCTGCTTCCTCGTAGATCTCCTGTACTGACAGCGAGCCTTCTACGAGCTTCTCGAAAAACACTCTGTGCGTAAGACGCTCAAACTTCTTGAACTCCTGCTCATAGAGCTTTACGTAGTCCTTCTGTTCGTTCTCTTCGGTGATCTTCTTGCGCACGCCTTCAAGCGCGTTGATCATGTCGGTCTTGGTGACAGGCTTTAAGAGATACTGCTCGACGCCGATCTCGATAGCTTTTCTCGCGTACTCGAAATCGCTGTAGCCGGAAATGACTATGATCTTTATATTCGGCAATTCCTTCGTGACGGTTTTGCTCAATGAAAGGCCGTCCATGAAGGGCATGGTGATATCGGTGATGAGGACATCAGGCTTAAGTTTTCTGATCATGGGCAGGGCCATCTCGCCGTCGGGCGCATCGCCCACGAACTCGAAGCCGTACTTCTCCCACGGTATCATGTCACGAAGTCCCTCGCGCACGATACTCTCGTCTTCACAAATAAAAACCTTAAAAAGATCCATCAGATGCCCTCCGTTAACGTACCCTAATTTTATCACAGGGCCAAAAGCGGAGTCTTTACATTATTTTATTAAGAAAGTGCAATATCTTTATTTCCGCCGGGGCGGAAATTACAGGCTGTTCTGAATGGATTCAGGCTGTTTCAGCCAGCGCCGGAGCGGGTTCTTCGGTGTTCTCGAGCTCTTTGATCTTCCTGATCCTCGACATGATGAGCGCGACGATCACAAGGCAGATCCCTGCGCCGATGATCGTGATCGAAGATCCTGCGCCGACGCCTTTTCCCGTTGCCTTTCCGATCACGTCAGCTGTAACGCCGCTCAGTGAATAAGCAACGACATATCCGAGCTGTGAGATGAATCCCAGAAAGCCCCATGCGCGGCCCTGAAGTTCATCAGGAATGTTGGTCCTTACGAGATAATCCAGGCTGTTATTTGCGAACGGCAAAGCTGCGAAGAACAGGAATCCGAATGAGCATATGATCACCGGGTTCTCGAAAACAGCGAACATTGCCATTCCCACGCCCGATACCGCAAGGCCCACCCAGAGCGCTCTTACGAAATGCTTCTTGATGCCCCTGATGCCAAGGAGAATGCTTGTTACGAGCATTCCTGAAGCAGCTGCTGTCTCAACGATGCCTAATGTTTTCGAGTCCGAAAAAGAGAGCACGAAAGGCTCGCCCAACACCTGGAACACGCCCATGAAGAGGCAGATCAGAGAGGATACTACGACCAGAACGATGAGACCTTTCCTGGCTGTTACTGCGGCCCAGCCTTCCTTCATGCTTTTGAAGAACGGCTCAGGTTCTCTCTTGACGCTTGTCTTGATGCCTGCTCTTACAACTGCTGCTGCAACGACAGTGAGGAAGAATGTGCAGATGTCGATGATGAGGATCAGCTTAATGTCACTGACTGCAAGGATGAATCCTGCGATGATGGGCGAGAAGATGTATCTTGATGAACCTGCCATCGATACAAGTCCGTTAGCCTTTGAATACTGTTCCTTGGTGAGAAGGTCTGTAATAGTTGCTGTATATGAAGGTTCCAGAAGTGCTGAGAAAACTGAGCTTACTGTGGTGCCGAGATATATCTGCCAGAGCGCGGCTTCGCCCTGAAGCATGCAGATGAGGATGAAGAGAACGCCAAGTCCTGAAAGGCCGTCGCCGATCATCATGAGAAGCCGTCTGTCATAGCGGTCGGCAAGAACACCTGCAGGCACTCTTAAGATCAACGCGGGAAGGAATCCAAGAAGCGTAAGGAATGCCATGTCTGCCGCGCTTCCTGTCTTCTGGAAGATATAAAGACCCAGGCCGAAGCTCGTAAGTCCGCCGCCTATTGATGATATGAATTCGCCTGCCCACAAGAGGAGGAATCTTCCGTAATTGTTCTTTGTTTTAGTCATTTTGAACGACCGCCTTATCAGATTTTCTGACTATACTTTATCGTGCGGGGTGAGGTAAATCTTGAGATATTCCTTGGATAATTCTTAAATGTTTCTTAAATCGGGGTTGCGGTGTGTTCATCAAAATAATTACACTCCTCATCCAAGACGCACATGACATCTCCATACTAACTGCTCTCTTTAGTCAAAAAAAGAAGTCTGATATAATACGGACGTTATCAATCCCCAAAGGAGTATGTTATGGACAAGATTATTGCTTTCATACTCTATTTCGTGGTTGTCCTTGCTATCGGAA
>JAEFBA010000015.1 GCA_016292145.1 Saccharofermentans sp. | reverse complement strand
TTGCTCTCTTGATTGAGATATAAACGTTAAAGCTCCTGATCATTCAGGAGCTTTTTTATGCCATGAGTTCTTTGCTTAGATGATATAATTACCTTATCAGAGGGAACGTGAGTCGGGCTTTTTTATTGTTTGAGGCATTATGAAACCTAGAATTATAGTTTCAATAGTACTGTGTGTAGTGTTCTTTTGGCTCTCTTGGGTTTATTTTGAATTGAAGTGGCAGTTGCCTTCTGGGCATCCCGGACTTAACACATCATCTTTTGCTCCTTCAAAAGTTATAGAGGTTCCGGATGAAGAAGACATTATCGTTAAGGTCTATCCGCCAATCCCTGGTCATCTTATGGGTGGTAGTGACGAGAACATTGAAACTAACCTGAATAATATCAAGAAGGGGTGGATCATAGCTCAATATAACGGCAATTGCAGGCTGCTATTTGAGATCAATGATGCAGATATAGAGGATTTCTATACATCCCCCATTAGTAATGGAAAGCACTATTACTATTCCGAGATAATTCCCAAGTCAAGACTCGAAGTAATTGATATAACGGCAAGACTAGAGGAAGATAAAACAAACCCATTTATCAATAACGAACGACCAATTTATCTGGATTGTTGTATAGCTGAAGAAATACGCCGCTATGATATTAAGAGTTATGTAATTCCGAGGCAAGTAATTCCGCGTTACGCAGTTGTAAATATCATATTCATTCTCATAGTAGTGGGAATAAACATCTTAATCAACATAGTTAAATTGAAATCCAGGCTTAAGGGAAATGATTTCACGAGTCATTCCGACAGCAACAGTTGAGTACGAAATACTGACTTTGAAAGCTCCTGATCATTCAGGAGCTTTTTTATACCAGGAGTTCTTTGCCTGGATGATATAATTACCTTGTCTGAGAGATTCCTTAGTACAGCAATCATCAGTTAAATGAATAACTAAGTATATGAACAAGGGGTGAAAGCATGAACAGAAGCACTCGAATTATTTCCGCTAAACTGATTGTCGTTATGAGAAAGATTACAGCGTTATTGATGGCCGTTGTTACACTGTTCGCTTTTGCTTCCTGCGCATACAGGGTAAAGAATGAGGACAAGGCGGAAAAGGTCTATACGTGCCCTTCGGACAACATGTATGGCCTTGAGAAGATCGTTGTTTTCGAAGACGGAATAACGATGGTCTTCGATAAGAGGATCTGTGATAAGTCAAAACACAATGAGTTCGATAAGATGGAGCCCGGCGATGAACTGTATGGTAAATATATGGAATTGCGCGGGAAACCTTATTACTATCCCCATATATCAAACAGTCTTCTGGTGAAGAGCGGCAAATACGTTGCCAGTGCGTTCTATTACAGTGATAACGAGAAAGCCATTTGCGAGGAAAAGGAATTCGTTATCTGCGGGATGCAGATCTACGGAAAATTCATTGACATCAACGACGGAAACATAATCCTGAGTTATGAAGATTGGGGGACCGTTACCGATGGTCATCTGGTCATAAAGCAGCAGTATGACGCTTCGACAGGCAAATGGGGAGAAGTCGAAGAAGAGTTCTTTTCAACTTGGTCAGAGGGATGATAATCAAGACGGTTACCGGCTGGAAAAATGTGGAGTCACAACACGGTAATTAGAGTACCTTTGTCGAAGCAATAGCAGCTGAAACTATCTTTCTTGAGATAGGGTTTCCGAAGATTGCTTTAATTTCCACGGATTTTGGCTTGATCATTAGTATTGATTGGTCAAGAGTTCTTTACACACATGATATAATCAACTTATCTGAGAACAGATAGAACAATAAATAGACAGGAAACTTAACTACGGAGCAATACACAAATGCTTTACTTGGATACTGAAGTAGTAAAATGCCTGAAATGCGGTAAAGATAATGCATTCGTTACCAGAGCCGGCATAACTGAGTACGGAGTGTGGATAGCAGGAGATCATAACTGCACTTGTTTTTCGCGCGTTCAGCTCATAGATAATCCCGTATTTGATGAGTTTCTTGAATTAATCAGGCAGGTTTGCATTGAACACAACATTGATGATCCCGACAAATACCTGCTTCCGGAAATAACAACAAAATTATTTCCGTTTGCATGTGATCCGGTTGATGGGAATAAGATTTCTTTTCGGGACGGACCAAGAGTTTGCAGGTATTGCGGTTCAAATGATTTTGCAAATACATTGTCCAAACCGTTATATTCTACTGAAGTTGAAACATTCGACGTCACATTTGATTCGTGGAACAACAGAACACAAGATGCCAGGAAACAGATGATATTCAATGCTTTAACAGATATCCGGAATGAAATATAGTCTGTTATATATACAGCATAATTGCCCAAGTACAGTGAGGGACACGTAATGGATAAGACCTTTATCGAGATGAAACTCTTTCAGGTAAAACCTGATAAGCTCGAGCAATTTGAAACTAAGATTGAAGAAATGACCACAAAACAGCTTAAATGTGATGGTTGCATATCACTTAAGTATTTCAAGAGATTTTTCACAATAGATGGAATCGAACTTGGCGAGCCTCCGAGGGAGTTAACCAAGATAGTAAAGTGTGTTAAGTATTATTCATACTGGGAATTTGACACTAAAGAAAACTATGGCAAGGCCATAAAAATCTTTTTCGACAATTACAATAAAGAGTTACAAAAATTGCTGATCGCACCATTTGATATCAACTTGGGATATTCGGTGTGATGGTAAGTTATATCAGGAATATAATTAACTAAGAAGCCTGCGAAAAATGATTCTCAGGCTTCAATAATTTCGGGTTGTTTTACAATAGAAGATCGTCAATACACATGTAATAAACACATAGCCGTTTGATCTTGTCCTTTTCTTCGCCATATGATAGTCATATCGCACGGCTTATCCATAAATCTCGACAAATTCTTTTATGTTAGTTATTTTCACCTTCAATATCATATAATCAGGAAAAGAAGTCAGTTGTTTTTTGAACGGAGGAACAGATGCGCGCAACTCCCATGTTTAAACTTCTAGGTCAGATGTGGATCCTGGTGCCATGTGCGATCTATGTGATCGCATATGGGATATGCAACAGAGAGTTCCCCGGCCTGGACCCGATAAATGCCACCGTTTACTTATTGGGAGGAATTTTGCTTATTCCGAGCTATATACAGGCTCCCAGGATGTATGCACTGTCGGAAATCCGCCGTTACGGCGCATCCGAAATGCCTGTATTCAGCAAAAAATTTACCTATAAAAGAGACGGCAGCAATTTTACCTGGGCCGGCATCGACGAGAAGAGTTACCGCATAGCATTTTCCGCTTCGGAACAGGGCACGAAAAACGGACAGGAAGTCTTAAAGGTCATTAAGAGCAAACCGAGGATCATATGGCTTCAACCGGGTGTATGGCTTGCTATATATACTGCTATCCTCGTTCTGAATATCTTTTTAGATAATGCCGTATCTTCGCTTTTCGCCGGCATGGGTGCCGGTACAGGAATTACCGTGTTAAGAGGAATCGTATTCTATACACCGTGTGTTTTGGCTTTAGCATGTCCGGTCTTAAGTTTTATCTTCGTCATTGTCAGGGACAACATTCTCTATGAATGCGCCGTAAATTTGGCAAAAGAGATCGAGGCAGATCTGATTGCAAATGCAGGCTCTCCCATGAAGTGTTACCGCAACGTCTGTCCTAAATGCGGTGTCGTCTCTACAGCATCACTTAAGCACTGCAACAACTGCGGAACATCTCTTGAAGTTTTGGATAGCACCATGGGCCTGGGCACATTAGAATTTTATAGAGACGACAATTAATTCACTGATTTAACTGCCTGAGGATTCCCTCAGGCGTTTGAGCTGAGATACTGCATTGCCCAGTTCAGCTCATAGTCTTCCTTGTCACGGAAGATCTGCATTGCCGCATCGTAATCAAAGGGAATGCGCACATCAACAGGGTTACGGCTGACGCAGTCTTTACGGGTATCAATATTGGGATCACCATTACCGTTAAGCACAAGACCGACAGGGAATCCTACATAGACATGGCCGCCCGAAAGAGCGCTGATGCCGCCTGTTTCCTGGTTGCAGCCGTAGGAGTCTGTCAATCCTGCAACTGTGACATTAGGCATCATGGAAAGATAGAGCGCAGCTCCGTCACCTGCACTGAGGCATCCGTAATTCGTGAGGACCAGGACCTTCAGATCAGAGAATTCACCGTCACCTTTAATGCCATGCATTGAAGTGCTCTTATAGGTACCGTTCTTGCGTACACCTACGCTGTAATGATCCAGATCCTCTGTTGTTAACAGGTCGCAGAGAGCAATGGGGATCTCGTCATAACCGCCCTGATTATTGCGGATATCTACGACAAGGTATTCCATTCCCTGAGATTTGAGAGCGCGGAGCTTTTCGCGGAACATTTCCCTTGCCTTCGCATGATTGCCTGTCATGTATCCGACGAAGATATCGTAAAGGTCGTCGCCTGATGATTCAGCGGTAATCCTGAGATAGCCGCACTTGTCGTCCAGCATCTTCGTGCAGAAATTTTCAGCAAGAAGAGACTCGTATTCATCCTCAGCGCCAAGCTTTTCGAAGTGCCTGTACAATCTGAATGCTTCAAGCTGGGTGTGCGGATCGCCGAGATCCTTAAGTGTTACCGTCTGTTCTGCGCCGTTGCTGTCAAGGAATGAGACCTCGACCGTGTCGCCACCGACGCCCGAAAGCACAATTGCAGCGATACGCTCAGCGTTTTCCTTAACAGACATACCGAGATTCGGGATCTCCTCCGCACAGGCCTTCAGAATATCCTTGCCGTTCCATTTGGTAATGACAGTACCGTCCTTTATGCCCAGTTTCTGTACATCAGCACCCGTGCAGACAGCGATTACATCACCGTTATCGAGCTGAACCATTGCAAGACCATATTCACGGGGCATATATGACACTGTATATGAAATGCATCCTTCGATCCTGTCTTTATTATCTGTTACGACATGGACATGACCGTCGTGAAGTTCAGCGCAGAACATCATGACAGCATCAGTAAATTTCTGCTCATCCTGCTCCTGTTCCGCTTCTATCACTATTGGCATGTATTTTGCTTCAAGTGCGGCAAAATCAACTTCTTTCCATTCTTTAAGAACATAGTGTTCGTCCATATCCTGAACCAATGAATGAAAGGATGCGGTATAGCTCTGCTTTGCATGATTGAAATAATCCGGAGACATGCCAATATAGTAGAAACCCATTACACATGTCACAAGTCCTGCGAGCACCGCTGTGATCTTATATCCGATCTTGCGCTTTGCGAAAGGTATTGGCAGGAGCGCGAAAAGTGCGACTGCATAAAGCGGGAAGAACCCTACAATAAACAACGGGAATCCTCTCAGATAAATAAGTGCATGAACTGCGGCGATGACAGCCGGCATAAAGCAGAGCCCGCGCCACAGGCGTATCTTCCTGCTATCGCCCTTCCACTTGTGGTGGAGCACTGCGAGTACGATCATGATTATAACGACCGCACCAAACCATATGAGCTGCTCTTTATTAGCTACAGCGATACGGTGCCAAAGTGTACCAAAGAAAGTATTCATAATATAGACCCTCCAAATTTCTTATTCATGTGTTAGACGGAGGAAGATCAATTTCGTTACAAGAATTCTTCCGGGCGGCAAAAAAAGCGGGATCACTTGATCCCGCATAGAAAACAACACGCATTGCACGCTGAATAATGAAGATATTCCATTACATATCATTTATGGATATGAGCGTTCCATCGGGTTTTACATCAAAATTCAGATACGCGCCCTTGAGTTTTTGACCGTTCCAGGTTGCGTTCTCACATTCGCGTAAGGCCAGAGCCGGAGACGGAACATCGTGTATGTTGCAGTCCTTGAAATTGATACCCTTGTTCCTTTCGGAGTACACTCCTCCCATACTGCACTCATATATCTCAGTATTTATGACGTCTAAGTCAGAACAATCCCAAGACATGATTCCCAGTGATCCGCAGCCGTAAAGCCTCATTTTCTCTACCCTGACATTTCTGCAGCTGTTGAAATCAAGAACTCCGCCGCAGCATTCACCCTTTTCCTTCGTATGACCGGCTGTGAAACCTTTGACAGTAACATTCTCGCAGTCAGAGAAAGCAAGCACGTTTGCATAGCGTGGAAGGGCTTCTAATGTCGTTTTTGAAGAATCGGGATCCTTGGCCTTGATGGTCAGATTATTTACATTGCAGATGACAAGTTCATAACCGTCCCCTCTTTCTTCCCAACGGTAGTACTCAGATCCGGTACTGCCGTAATTCTTTGCCTTGGAAAGATCGAAATTTGTTCCGTCGAGAACAACAGTACGGTCAGGTCCGATAGCACTGAGGAAATCGTCGATCGTCTTAACGGTGATCTCGGTGCCGGGAGCGACTTCTTTTGCCTTCAAGAAAGGTGTGGGCGTTGCAATCGGAACTACTGTCTCGGGCTTGATGTCATTATGCTTCATAGCATAGAAATCAGTGCTGTTCAGCTTGTTACCTTTAAGATCTGTCGCCAGGATTTTTGCATCGTCCTTGTACCAGTTGCGGATCTTGTTGTCTTCAAAGCTGCATCCGTCAACAATCGCACCATTTTGCTCAAAAATGAAGACATCATTAATCTCATTTTTCGCAATCTTGTTGGAGAGTAAGGATACTTGGTCCGAATTCCTGTTGTAAAGCAATCCGTCGATCCTGTTGTCATGGATCATGCAGTTGTAGACTGTGAAGGCCGTGCTTTCAATTACATTAAAAAGGTGTTCTGCAATACTATTGGCAGTTCGCGTTCCGTGATGATGGATATCACAGCTGCTGATAATTACGTCTTGACAAGCACTGACTTTAATTGCACCGACGCTGCATTCATAGATATCGCAGTCCGTGACGTTGAGCTTCTCGCAGCTATATCCTATAACACCGATCGTACCACATCCGTAAAGACCGCATTTGTCTACATTTACATTAATGCAGGACTGCATTTGAAGAACGCCGCCTGCGCAACGATTGGTTGGTTCCACCGTATGACCGGCCGTGAGATCTGACACAGTGAGATTATCACATCTGTTGAAAGCAATTACATTCGCATCTCTCGGAACTGCCACAATAGTTGTCTTGCCTGCTCCTTCGCCACGAATCGTCAGATTTCTAACTTCATTAATGACCAGCTCGGCAGATTTTCCATCCTCTTCATCAATGCTATTCCATGAATAATATTTGCTTTGTGAATACTTCGCATAATCTGATGCCTTACTCAGATCGTAAACACCTTCTGAAAGCTCAATCACGGTGTTAGGAGCGATCGAAGCAAGGAATTCGTCAACGTTCTTTACCTTGATAACACCGTCTACTGCCTCTGGTGCGGTAACCCTTGTTGCTGAATCGTTTTCGGAAGCAGAACCGGAGATTTCCGCGTCTGTAACATTTGCGGTGGACTCCTCTTCTGCAGTTTTTCCGGAAAATGGGCCGGCCGCCATTCCGCAGCCAGTCAGGAGCACCACAGCAAGGAATGCTGCAAGCATTCGTGTGCGGCTCTTTTTATAGTTCATAATCTGATTAAGTCTTTCTTTAAGATTTCTTTTCTCCGTCGCGAAAGTCGTTGCAACAACAGTTGCGGGCAGAGCCTTAGATGCCGCCATCAGAAGGAGCGTATTACCGTAAGACTGCTTTTCGTCTTTGTTCATGGAACGCAGCAGCATCTCATCACAGCTCATCTCGCATGCACGGTTAAGCTCCCTGCGGATGAACCAGGTTGCGGGATTGAACCAGTGTAAAGAGAGGATTGCTGCGGAGACCCACTTGTAGAGCATGTCAAAGCGGCGGTAATGTGTAAGCTCGTGACGGAGAATGTTGCGAAGGAGTTCTTCATTGTACCCGCGTAAAGGCAGAATGATCTTCGGTTTGAAAACGCCTAACAACATGGGAGTACGGGCTGAACCTGAAAAATACAGAGCAGGCTTTTTGCCGGGAATCGAATAATATACCACCTTGGTAAAGCTGTCGGGTTCCATAAGACTCCTCTTCAGGCCGAAGCTGAACTTGAGATAAGAGAACACCGTGACCGCCATGCTGATTACTGCGCCGGCCGCCCAGACAGAGAGCCAGAGCACCGGTGATTTCCAATCAAAGGAAAGCGAAGCCTTATGGGCTGTCCCGGTAACTGTCATCTCCTTTGTTTCCGCTGCTTTGTTAAGGGCAATCTGTGATTCAGAAGGTTCTTTGGATTCTTCTAAAACATGTTCCGTTACATTATCCTGCGCGGATACAGGAATCGCCTTATCGTTTTCCTGAACGATCTCGTGAATATTCTCCTGTTCGTTCATTTCGCTGTAAACAGCAGGTAGTGCCGCAGGCGCGTCTGCCTTCTCTGCCTGTGTGGGAAGTGTGGGAACTAATCCCGGAAGCGGCAATGCAAAACGCAAAAGAACCAGGAGCCACGCATAGTAATAAACAGTGCTGGGCATTTTACGCAAAATGGTATAACGAAGACACACGAGAAGCAGCGCAAGAACACTGCCGCTGATGGTCATTACAAGCAATGAGTTCATTTTTATTCCTCCACCTTGAACATTTCCCTTAATTCGTCCAGATCTTCCTGGGACAGACCGTTCGAATCGACAAGAGAAGCGATGAGATCACTGGCCTTTCCGTTAAAGATACGGGTAACAAGATCCTTAGTAGCCCATGAACTGTATTCTTTCTCCGTTATGGCCGGAGAGTAATAATAAACATTCCGTTTTTCCTGGCGTACGGCGCCTTTTGATACGAGTCTGGAGATCAATGTCTTGATCGTCGCAGGCTCCCAACCCTTTGATTCCTGAAGCTGTTCACGAATCGCAGTAACGGGCAGAGCGTCCTTTGCACACCACAGCAGCTTCATGACCTCCAGTTCGGAATCAGTTATTTTACTGGCAAGATTATCTGACATAAAAAAGCCCCCATAGAGTTTACAATTGTAGCTTAAGCAAATTCAATTTAACATGTGCAGGCTACAATTGTCAACTGGATGGCAGTTATGCCCCAAATTTGCCCGAAAGATCGGATGCCTCTAAAAGATTACCAACAGAACTTAACCCGGATGTTATAATTGAGGGACAGGCAAAATGGAAACTGATCTTAAAGGTGAAAAGGTAACGCTATGTATTGTAATAAGTGCGGTTCGTATATACCCAGTATGCGCAAGGTCTGCTCCAACTGCGGAACACCTGTTCCGGATCCTAATGCGCCGGCACCTGTTGTTGAACCACCGCCGGAAAAGCGCCCCAATGGAATTGCTGTAGCAGGTCTTGTAATGGGAATACTTACTGTAGTATTTTGCTTGCTGCCGGGAATTCCGTTTCTCACAGGACTTTTGGGAATTATCTTCTCGATAGCCGGCATCGCAAAAAAGAATGCACGTTCCAAAGGCGCTGCGGTTGCCGGACTGCTCCTTTCGATCTTCGGATCAGCACTCAGTGTTTTTGCTCTGTTTGCAATTACCATTCCGGGTATTACCAAATATCTTGCCAAAGCCAAGGAAGCCGAATCCTACGTAAGAACAATGGGTGCGGTTTTTAAGACTTGGATAAGATAACCATATCTGCTGCTGAATCTTTTATACTATATCCTTCACGTTTTTAATATTTCGCGTGCCGGGACATCAGTTTCTCAGCAATACAGAAGCCCAGAAGCCTATCAGAAAATCGTAAATGCCGTGTGCGATTATCAGTGAGAACAAAGAACAGGTCTTTATCTTCAGTCTGCAGAAGCACAAAAGTGCTCCGATAAAAGACGTTATTACCACCTGGATAATGTTGCCCTGAAAGACGTGCAGCAATCCGAACAGGGCCGATGATGCTATCAGGGATATTACGTCATTTCCCGTGATGTTCTTAAGCCTTTTGAATATGAATCCTCGAAATACGAATTCTTCAACAAAGGCGACAGAGAAAACGAAATAGACGAATTCGACAGCAAACTCAATAAACAATTCGTGCCTCGTTCCGTTATCTACAAAGTATCCGAAGCCTGCAAGATGCGGGATTACTGTCAGGACAAAAGACATGACAAGGCCGATACCTATGCCTGTAAGGATCTGAAAGATGAGTTTTCCTTTTCCAAAGAGATAATCGCGCATCCTCTCTTTGTTCAGATACATCAATATCAGGGGGACTGCCGCAATTATCCAGTAGCCGGCGACATAAAGAATTATCCTTAGCAAGTCCGGGAGCGCGAAAAGAACATGGCTGTTGAACATGATCACGCCAAAGGTGCCGAGCATGGCGCCGGCAAATCCCGCGATCAGAAAAAACCACTCACGTTTAAGATTCATTTCCTATTATCCTCAACAAAGAACGCTTGGTTTACAAGCATTTGCGAATGAAATGAGTATAGCATACCGCCCTTTAAGTTGAAGTAAAGAAATTAAAGTAATAAAATAGAGAGCCGTTGACGGCAACTGCCTGATACGGAATAAATACGCTCCTTTATCAGGGAACAGTACGGAAATGGATTTAAAATGTCATTCTTGACTGCACTTTATACATTGATCATCTCTCCTCTTGAGCTTCTCTTCGAAGTCGTATTCACGATTGCCAACAGGATCATCGGTAATCCCGGTCTGTCGATCATATTCTTAAGCCTCGCATTCAACTTCCTGGTACTGCCTCTTTATAAACGTGCCGACGAGCTTCAGGCTGAAGAGCGCGACATCCAGGCCAAGATGGCTCCCAGGCTCAAGCGTATCAAGAGCACCTTCAAAGGTGACGAGCGCTTCTTCATGATCCAGGAATACTATCGCATCAACCACTATAAGCCTATCTACCAGCTGAAGAGTTCAGTATCGCTCCTTCTTCAGATCCCGTTCTTCATTGCCGCATACAGGCTTCTTTCCAGGATGCAGTGCCTTCAGGGTATGTCGTTCGGATTTATTTCCGACTTAGGCAAAGAAGATGCCACTTTCATGATAGGGAGCTTTCCCGTTAATATCCTTCCGATCCTGATGACACTCATCAATATCGTATCTGGAATTATCTATACAAAGGGCCATCCCCTTAAGTCGAAGATACAGGTCTACGGTCTTGCGCTGGTATTCCTCGTACTGCTCTACCATTCACCTTCAGGCCTTGTTTTCTACTGGCTCTTAAACAACGTGTTCTCACTTGTTAAGAACATCTTCTATAAGCTCAAGAACCCCAAAAAGGCTGTATATATCCTTTTCGCGATCGCGGGCATAGGAATAACAGTAATGACCTTTGTAAAGGAAGGTCTGGACTTAAGGCAGAAGATACTTCTGTGGATTGGCGTGCTCCTTCTTGTCCTGCCGCTCGTATTAAGCTTCATTAAGAAAAAGCAGACAGCGAAAGTCTATGAGAAGAAGCACGGCGCATTCTTTGCAGGTGCCGTTCTGATGGCTCTTCTTACGGGATTCCTGATCCCCGGCTCTGTCATCAGTGCTTCGGCTGAAGAATTCATCGATGTCATCAATCCTTCAACGCCGCTCTTATATGTCATTAATTCAATGCTGCTCTCATTCGGCAGTTTTGTCCTCTGGGGCGGTGTCTTCTATTTCTTCATGAGTGACAAGATGCGCACAATGTTCCGCAGAGCGATATGGGTCATCTGCGGCATCTCTGTCGTTAACTTCATGCTGTTCGGCACAAAGCTCGGCACGCTCTCTGCCACACTGCAGTTTAAGACCGCGCCTGCGTTCAAGCTCAGGGATTACCTGATAAATGCCCTGGTTGTGATCGCCGCAGCGGCAGTGCTCTACTTCATCGTCTCAAAGTTCAAAAAGATCGTAATTCCGGTTCTCGTTGTCGGCATCCTTGCCGTGATCGGTGTCGGTTCTTATAACGCGGTCATGATCAGCCGTTCTTATGCTCAATTTCAGAGCAAGTCAAGAGCTTCGGACATGCCGGTCATTCCTTTGAGCAAGACAGGACAAAACGTTGTAGTGCTGATGCTCGACCGTGCTGTCGGTGACCTTGTTCCTTACCTTATGGAAGAGAAACCTTCGCTCAAAGAACAGTTCAGCGATTTTACATACTATCCGAACACGATCTCATACGGTACGCATACTCTCTATGCGGCGCCGGCGCTTTTCGGCGGTTACGAATATACCCCCGAGAGGATAAATGAGAGGCCTGACGAACTCTTAAGGGACAAGCACGATGAGGCACTTAAGGTAATGCCCGCCCTGTTCGGAAATAACGGATATGACGTAACGATAATAGATCCGCCTCTTTCAGGCTATGTATGGACATCCGATCTCTCGATCTACGATGATCATCCGGAATATCACACATATCTTACCAGCGGCAAGTTCGACATCATCGACAACGGTGTCAACATCACTGCCGATGCAACAGCACTGGTAAGCAGATCGCGCAACCGCAACTTCTTCTTATATTCCCTGATGAAGACCTCTCCTGTTATCCTGCAGGAGACCCTCTATGACGGCGGTGTTTATAACGAATCCAGGAGCGCTGCAAAGAGGATCGACGGTTCTGCCGAGACCGATGCCCTTGTACAGCACACATACGGACTTTCCAAGAGTGTCGGATACGACCTGGAATTCTTAAAATCCTACGCTGTCCTTGATAATCTTACGAAGATAACGGATATCAAGGACGATCCTGCGCCGTCATTCGTATTGATGGCAAATGACACGACACATTCCCCTTGTTTTCTCCAGAAGCCGGATTATAAGCTTGCATATAACGTCGATAACTCCATTTACGACAAGGGTCTGTCTGAAGGCATCAGGCTTAACAACAGAACCCTCAACATGTATTCAAACGACCAGGTCATGCACTACCACATCAACATGGCTGCATTCATAAAGCTTGGTGAATGGTTCGATTATCTGCGTGCAAACGGCGTCTGGGACAACACCCGCATAATCCTTGTATCTGACCATTCAACACCGGTAGGCTATTACGACATCATGTGTGTCGGCAAGGAAATGGGCGGATACCTCCCTCTCCTGATGGTAAAGGACTTCAATGCGTCGGGCTATTCAGTCTGCAATGATTTCATGACCAATGCAGATACTCCGGTCATCGCAACTTCGGGCATCATCAACGGACCTGTTAATCCCTATACCGGCAAGCCGATCGATTCGAGCCTCAAGGCCGGGCCCCAGAAAGTCATTTTGTCCGGTGAATACAGCCTTTACAAGAACCTGGACAGAACAACCTTCAAAATGGGTTCATGGTATGTCGTTGAAGGCGATCCCCATAAGTCCAGCAACTGGAGATATGTGGGAGAGAAGTGATTTAGGGCTCAAGTTGAAGCCATAAATTAAAAGTAATAAAATAAAATTTGGATGTTTTATATCCGCAGTATTGATTGTTGAGGTTTCTTAGTGGATTACTTTAAGCTTTTATACATCGATCCCGGTACGGGAGGAATGCTTTTTACCGTACTGTTCGGCATCTTCGGCGTAATCGTTTTCTCAGTGCGCGCACTCCTTCTTAAGATGAAGTTCGCCGTAGGACGCGATAAGAATGCCAAGGTCAGCAGCCAGAAGATCCCTCTTGCCATATTCGCTGAGACAAAAAGATACTGGAGCATTTTCGAGCCCATCTTAGACGAGCTCGAAAAGAAGAAGCAGGAGACCATCTACCTTACCTGCTCTGAGGACGATCCTATATTCAAAAAGGGCTACAAATACATTAAGGGCGAGTATTTGGGCGAAGGCAACAAGGCCTATTCCAAGCTCAACATGCTCAATGCATCCGTACTTTTCTCAACCACACCGAGCCTTGATGTCTTCCAGTGGAAGCGCTCCAAGAACGTTGACTGCTACATCCACATCATGCATGCGGCAAAGGACATTACTCTTTACCGTATGTTCGGCACAGACCACTACGATGCGTTCATCCTCTCGGGCGAATATCAGATAAAGCAGATCAGGACACTTGAGGAGATGAGAGGTCTTCCTCAAAGAGATTATGCCCTCTGCGGTGTTCCCTATCTCGACGTAATGAAAAAGCGCGTTGAAGAAGCCGGCGAAGTTCCGCCTCACGAACGCACAGTCCTTCTCGCACCTTCCTGGGGCGAGAGCGGCATCTTATCCAGATTCGGAGAAGAGCTCATCGATAACCTCATAACCACGGGCTACAAGCTTATCGTAAGACCCCACCCCCAGTCTTTTGACGTCGAGAAAGAACTTCTGGACAGGCTCATGTCCAAATATAACGATGAATCCAAGGTGATCTGGAACAGGGACATCGATAACTTCGAAGTATTGAGACAGTCAGATATCCTGATATCCGATTTCTCGGGCGTAATGTTCGAATTCGCGATGGTATTCGACAAGCCCATCATCTATACGGATACGAAGTTTGATCCTAAGCCTTACGATGCCGACTGGATCGATGAGACTCCCTGGACATTCAGCATCCTCCCTTCTCTCGGACTTGAACTCAATGAGAGCAACTCCGGCAACATAAAGGAACTGATCGATAAGTGCATCGAAGATCCTTCCTTTGTTGACGGCCGCGAAAAGGCCCGCTCCGACATCTGGGTCCATATCGGTGAGAGCGCTGAAAGATCTGCTGATTACATCATCTCGAAAGTAAAGGAAACAACAGCCAAAAAGCCTGAGGCTGAGAAAGAGCCCGGCAAAACAAAAAAGAAAACCGCAGGAAAGAAAATCAAGAGTGCCAAAAAAGCTTAACCGATGTCTTTTTTATCTGTACTTTACACGTTAATACTCTCTCCTCTTGAGCTTCTCTTCGAAGTCGTATTCACGATTGCCAACAGGATCATCGGTAATCCCGGTCTGTCGATCATATTCTTAAGCCTCGCATTCAACTTCCTGGTATTGCCTCTTTATAAACGTGCCGACGAGCTTCAGGCTGAAGAGCGCGACATCCAGGCCAAGATGGCTCCCAGGCTCAAGCGCATCAAGAGCACCTTCAAAGGTGACGAGCGCTTCTTCATGATCCAGGAATACTATCGCATCAATCACTATAAGCCTATCTACCAGCTGAAGAGTTCAGTATCACTGCTCCTTCAGATTCCGTTCTTCATTGCCGCATACAGATTGTTATCAAGAATGCAGTGTCTTCAGGGCATGTCGTTCGGATTTATTTCCGACTTAGGCAAAGAAGATGCCACCTTCATGATAGGGAGCTTTCCCGTTAATATCCTTCCTATCCTGATGACACTCATTAACATTGTCTCAGGAATCATCTACACCAAGGGACACCCCCTTAAGTCGAAGATACAGGTCTATGGTCTTGCGCTGGTATTCCTCGTACTGCTCTACCATTCACCTTCAGGCCTTGTTTTCTACTGGCTCTTAAACAACGTGTTCTCACTTGTTAAGAACATTTTCTATAAGCTCAAGAATCCAAGAAAAGCCGTATATATCCTTTTCGCGGTCGCGGGCATAGGAATAACAATAATGACCTTTGTAAAGGAAGGTCTGGACTTAAGGCAGAAGATACTTCTGTGGATTGGCGTGCTCCTTCTTATCCTGCCGCTCGTATCTCTTAAGATCAGTTTCAAGAAGATATCAGGTATCGTTACCGCAGGAAAGAAAGATTACGGGCTGTTCTTTTCGAGCGCTGTGCTGATGGCGCTGATATCCGGTGTCCTTATTCCTTCGGCGGTAATAAACGATTCGCCGCAGGAATTTATCGATGTGGTAAATCCCTATAACCCGTTCCTCTACATAGTTAATTCAGGCGTTCTGGCAATCGGAAGTTTCGTCCTCTGGGGAAGCATCTTCTATTTCTTTATGAGCGACAAGGCCAAATCCGTATTCTCCAAGGCAATGTGGATCTGCTGCGGAATATCTGTCATCGACTATATGCTGTTCGGCACGAAGCTCGGAACCATGAACTGGGCGCTGCAATACGACAAGGCGCCGGTGTTCGGTGTATCTGACTATGCACTTAATATCATTGCCGTTCTGGCTGTAACCGTATTATTCGCAGCTGTCGTGATCAAGCTCCGTAAGATCGCCAAGACCGTGCTTATCATCGGAATAATGACCGTTATCGTGATCGGTGCATTTAATTCTGTTGCGATAATAGATAACTACAAAGAGTATTCCGGCCGCACCGAAGCTTCAGAGATGCCTGTGATCCCTTTAAGCAGGAACGGCAAAAATGTCATCGTGCTGATGTTAGACCGTTCTGAAGGCCTTCAGATTCCCTATATCTTCAATGAGAAGCCTGAATTGAAGGATCAGTTTGACGGCTTTACCTACTACCCGAACACTAATTCATTCGGCCAGTCCACGATCGTAGGCTCGCCCGCTTTATACGGCGGCTATGAATATACTCCGCAAAAGCTCAATGAGAGAGCTAATGAATCGCTTAGAGACAAGCATAATGAGGCACTGAAGGTAATGCCTGTCCTGTTCGGCAAGAACGGCTATAACGTTACGGTAATAGACCCTTCTTATGCCAACTACCAGGAGATCCCCGATCTTTCCATTTATGACGATTACCCCGACATCAACTGCTATCTTGCAGAAGGCAAATACAGCATTTTCTCGGATAATACGGACGATACGGGTTCTGACCGTTTGAAGAGCACGCTCAACCGCAATCTCTTCTGCTTCTCGCTGATGAAGTCAGCTCCCGTTATCCTGCAGGAGACCCTCTATAACGGCGGTCTTTACAACGAATCAGACCTCAAAACGGACGGTTCTGAAGGTGCGGTAACTGCTTCATCCCTTATCCAGTACGTGTCCGGCATCTCCAAGAGCAAGGGCTACCTTAAGTCATTCATCGAATGCTATGCCGTTCTCTTGAACCTGGATGAGATGACCTCCATATCGGACGGCACAGAGAACAATTTCCTCATGATGGCCAACGATACGACCCACTCTGCCTGCCTTCTCCAACAGCCTGATTATGTTCCGCAATACTATGTCGACAACACCGCTTACGATGTTGACATGGAGTCCAGATATACGGTAGACGGCGTGACGATGAACATGAGCGAACAGTATCCCGTCATTCACTATCACGCTAATATGGCCACCTTCATCCAGCTCGGCAAGTGGTTCGATTATCTGCGCAAACAAGGTGTCTGGGACAACACGAGGATCATTCTCGTATCCGACCACGCAAGAGGACTCGGGCAGTTTGACATCACCTGTGAAGGCCAGGATATGGAATTCTATTTCCCTCTGCTGATGGTCAAAGACTTTAACAGCAAGGGCTTTAGTGTCAGTCAGGAATCCATGACCAATGCGGATACTCCCGTCATTGCGACAAATGGTCTCATAAACGATCCGGCCAACCCCTTCACCGGGAACCCTATAAATTCCGATCCCAAATTCGGAATCAGATATATCTACTATACGGATTTCATCAGTGCTGCCGACAATTCGGGCAACACCTTCGAACACGGCAAATGGTACAGATTAGACGGCGATCCGCACGTCCCTGAGAACTGGAAATACGTCGGTGAGAAGCTCCCTTAACCGGCCTGTAACCCTTTCCAAAAATGCGAAAACTTTAGTCGGTGTATAATATAAGGACAGCATTCAGCAAATTCGAATGCTCTAAGGACGCTATTGCTTGGAATAAGGAGGGGACACAAACATGCGCCTTTTAGAAAATAACCATGCTCATTTAAGGAGGGCCACAGGGGCACTTGTCTGCCTTATGTGCCTTATCCTGATCCCGATGGTAAGCCTGGCAGCAGGCACCGGGATGTCAGCTGAAGCTGACGCTTCACATTTTGCAACAGACCTGGCATTTTATGCAGGTGCATTCTCAACGGCAGTAACGGCATCGATCAACCCGTCAGCCACCATGGCTGTGCTGGCGATCCTTGGAGCCATTGAAAATGCCGCCATTTATCAGCCTGATTCTGCGGTCCTTTGCAGCATCGCCGATTTCTTAAACGGCGTGCCGATCTTAAGAGAAGTCGGAAAGCTCCCCATAGCCAATCCCTATGCGGCAGTTTTCCTTACACTGATCGCGGCGGCTCTTATCATCATCCACTCATTTGCAGAATCCAAATTCGTATCTGAAGAGACGATCGATAAGCTCGATAAGCTGATCGGCTATATCTGCACAGTATCGATCTCGCTTCTGCCCTTTGTAACCAACGACGCTCTTGAAGCAGATCCTCCGGTAATAAAGGGTGCTGCACTGACACGCTCTGCAGGGTTCTTGAGTAATGCTCCGGCAGGAACTCACGGTCCCGGAACCTACATCCTTGCAGGCATCACGGTAATCGCCATAACGGTCTTCTATTACTGCATCTATTCATGCGTCGACAACTGGGAAGTCATAGTTGCCGCTTTCCCCATGAAGGGAACGAGCCTTATCTGGCAGATCATTAAGGCACTCATCCACGCGTTATTGCTGGTGCTCCAGATTTTCGCACCCGTCATAAGCTTCATCATCAGCATCCACCTTGCGGTCGCCGGATTGTTCCTGTTCAGGATACTTAAGAGGAATTCGCAGTACTACAAAGACGTCTATGTTTTCACGATCTTGCGGAAGATCTTCAAGAGAAATGATGAGATCCCGAAGATCGAGAAGCACGTTCCGAGAAAGCTTAAAAAACTCTATCCCGGCATGGAGCTCTGCATGTCAGTCTATACTTTCCACGGAATAGGCAGGCTCCCCAAGCGTTCGAGAGTATGGCTCATCAAGGAGGGCGATAAGCTCGATATCGTTTACAAGCGCCTTATAAGAAAGCCTTACATCATATCCTGGGCTGACTTAAGGACACAGCACGAGGGCAAGCCGTTCTATCTTGAGAGCTACGCGAGATTTCTGAAGATCCGCACGGAAGACAGGAGGTTCGAAGCCGTCATGTCGACAAGATATAAGCCTGAGACGGAAATGCTGTCTGAGCTTTTGGATCTTAAGGATTTCGAGCCCGTCAAGCAGGAGATCAAGGAGAACAAAAAGCTTAAGCGCAGGATGAAGCACAAAAAGGCTGCGGCAGAACCCGTCTGACGCAAAGAGTAATTAAATAAGCCCAAATGAATACTGCCGCATCATTCCTGCGGCAGTATGTTTTTCTCATAATAATGTTTTATGATCGACCTTCTTGTTACGATCCCTATGAACATTCCCCTGTCATCGGTGATCGGCACGAAGTTTGAATCCATGGTCTTGGTAATGAGTTCTTCTACAGACTGGGTGATCAGGACCGGTCTGTACTTGTATTTGTTGAGGTTAACGTCGGAAAGCTTAAACTGCTTTAAGCTCTCGATCGCCATCGTGTGGGGCTCTCCGCCCTCGCCTTTTACGATGAACCACAGAAGGTCACCTTCGCTTACGGTTCCGACGTAGTGGCCTTCCCTGTCGATGACAGGCACTGCTGCATAAGAGGTGCTGTGCATCTTCTCTAATGCCTGGTCAACAGTTATGTCGTTATAAAGATATGTGATCTCCTGCTTGGGTCTGGTGAAAAAAGCAATATTCATTATGCGCCGCCTAAATCCTTATCAATTCTTACCTGGAAAGGTGTGGCAGTAAGACCGTTCTGCGCGTGCAGAGGTGTCGGACCATATGAGAAAAATGCATATCTTACCTTTGAAGGGAATTCGACAAGAGGGCAGGACAACAATATCGTCTTGCCGTCGAAGTCGACATTAGCTTCTGCAGGATAGAACTTGCCGTCATCGCCCGCAACTTCGAAGCCTGAATCGTCAGGTCCGAATCCGGTCGTAAGGTTGAGGAGCAGGTAGTCTCCTCCGAAGGTGATCTCAACGCCTTCGCCTCTTCTTGCATCGATGATGAACGGTGATACGGCATCGACCTTCTCGAATCCGTAAACGAACTTCTCTGCAAGAAGGGCAAGTCTGTCACCCGGTGTCTTCTTGTCAGAAGGGAACAGGTTGTTGAACTCACCGCAATCTACTATTACCGCCATATAAACATTGGGCATATCGATCGCCACGATCTGCTGCTGCTCGCGCAGGAGCGGCCATGACATATCGTCGAAGCCCATGTATTTACGATCTTTTGAAATATACATAGGGAGCTGACAGAAGATAAACGGCAGCTGGTCGTCAAAGAATACGTCACGCCATTCCTTGATCATGGTCTCGAAAACATGTCCGTACTCAGACTGGTGTCCGTCTGTATCTGCCTCACCCTGATAGAAGATGACGCCGCGCAAAGTATAAGGAGCGATCCTTAAGATCATGCACTCGAAAGCAGCGCCCGGACGTCTCGGTGACTTATGTCCGACAGGTGCCGGCCACGGTGCAGGTCCGAACTTGATATCTGCTTCAGGATATGTGAGATAAGGGTTCTCCTTAAGTGCCTCATTGAGCACTTTATTGTATTCAGCGTATCTTTCTTCGAACTCGGCATCAGCCTTGTCGAATTCCTCCGGCGTGAGCTCGGAAGCCGCGTCGTCGAAATCCTTGATATACTGTCTTCCCTCTTTGGTAGAGAGCAGTGATTCCACGCTCTGCCAGTTATCGATGGTGGCTCTCGTGGAGCAGCACTGGATGATACCGATCTTGGCATCAAGTCTGGATTCGAGCTCTCTTGCGAAATAGAAAGCAACGGCACTCATCTGCCCTGCTGTCTCGCTGTCTATATCGATCCACTGTGTCTCAGCCTCAGCCTGTGCCTGTCTCTCGCTCAAATGGCCGAAAACAGGTACTCTGTAGAATCTGATCTCAGTCTTTCCGATCTTAGGGATAATGAACTTGGCAAATTCAGATCTGGTAAGCGGGTAATCCATGTTGCCGCCGCCGGCTGCGAGCCATACCTCGCCTGCATATACATCAACGAGCTTCTTGACTTCCAGGTCATTCTCGAAGACCTTGATCTCATAAGGACCGCCCGGCTCGTCGACCGGCTCAAGACAGATAAGGAAGCTTCCGTCCTGCTCGGTTCCGCAAGTGCCTGTAGAGACCTCTTCTCCGTTCTTGTAGAGAGATGCCCTGATTACACAGGTCTTATCAGAATAGCCAAACACACGAAGCTCAGCGCCCCACTGGAATACCATCTTATCTTTAAAAATGCCGTTAAGTGTAATTGCCATACCTTTTTATTTTATCAAATTATCAAAGAAAATGCTCACAAGGTTGTTCATCGTAATCAGAGTATAACGGACGATTATAAAGAAACTGTTAGGCACCGGGTACGAAAGCCTAAACAACTTGTGAATAGTATTTTAATCAGAGGTCAGCCGAACATCGTCTTGCAGAATACCACTGCCTGAGCCGCGTCACCGTTTATGGTAATGCTGCCCTGGGATACTGCTACTACAAAATCCTTATTACCGCTTAATACGGCTGCGAATGTCTCAGCATCCGCATCGATATAGAAAGGTGCATTGATGTATTCGTAAGGAGCTACTTCTGCAATGCCGTCTTCGACCTTTACATATAACGGAAGATTATCTAAGTTGCCGTTCAATGTAATCTGGGTAGCCGTGTCCTGAAGAAAAGATACCTTTTTCGCCTTTTCTTCAACTGCCTTAAAGATGCTGCCGAATCTGGGTTCAACCTTCTTTTGCATATTAGATCACTCCTTTAAATATATTATTCCTTTACAGCTCCGCTCTCGAAAGCAAGTATCCAGGAGATTGGAAAAGCCTTTGAGGCAAAGTGCAGTAATTTTTGTGAGAACGGATATGACATCATCCGCTTTCCCCTTATGGACGCCTTAAGCGTTGCTTTTGCAAGCTTAACAGGGTCGACAACAAAATTCTTACGCCAATCTGTAAAATTTGCTTCCTTTCCTTCAGTAGCCCTTCTCTGGAAATCAGTCGCAACGGGACCCGGGCAGACTACAAGTACATCTATGCCTTTAGGCTTGAGTTCACAGCTCATGGCTCTGGAGAATGATATTACATAGGACTTGCTTGCCGCATAGCAGGCAAATCCTGGCTGTGGCAGGAAGCCTGCCGACGAACCGATATTAATTATCTTGGAATGTATATTTCCTTCAGGCTTCATGTAAGGCACCGTGATATTTATCATCTCACTTAACGCCGTGCAGTTAATGGAGATAGTATCTCCCAGTGCTTTTGCGGGCTTATCTGCCATAGGACCCTTGATGCCCATTCCGGCAGAATTAATGAGAAGCCCTACTTTGGGTTCTTCTGCCTTAAGCTTATCTTCAACTGTCTTGATGCCTGAATCGGTTGAGAGGTCTGCAACGACCGGAACTATCCTGATTCCCTTTATGGAAGAAGCCAGTTCATTGAGTGCATCTTCACGCCTTGCTATTGCCCATATCTCATCAAAAGGAGTCTTGAAGTATTCTCCGCTGTCACCTGCAAGAAGCCCGATAAAAGCCTTTCCTATGCCTGATGAAGCTCCGGTTACGATTGCGATCTTCTGGTACATAAAGTTCTCCCCACGAGAAGTTCCGTACCTTAAATAATACACTCTGTAAAAAAATATTAAAAGAGAATGTCCTTAAAGCAGACTCTCTGCTTATTGTTATCGTAATCAAAGCAGTGTCTGGAGCCGCCTGCGCACCACTTCTCCCATTCGCACTTCTGACAATCTTCGCAAAGCGAGGACAAGGGCTTTCTGAATTCCCGGAAGCGGTTAAACCAGACATCACTGAACTTATCCTTATAGATATTGCCCTGTACGAACTCAGGTCTTTCTTCGATATCAAGGCATGCCGTGATATCACCGTTGACCCTTATTGCAGCCGTGTGTGTGCCCGCACCGCAATAGAAGAACCAGTCCCTTACTTCTCTCTCATAATCCAGTCCGAGGAAATGAGAACATCCGTAATTTACTGGTATTCCCTGCTCTCTCTTGTCACGGATGAACTTAAAGATATATCTCTGGTCATCAGGTGTAAGCAGCATGTCCGGATAATCGAGAGCCCTTCCCATCGGCTCAATGCCTATTACTCTCCACGAATCGAGATCCATCTTATCCAGGATATCGAAAAGCTCATCCAATTCTCCGATGTTCCTGTGATTAACGACAGTCGTTACCTGAATATGCTTGAAAGCCTTACGGTCAATGAGGTTCTGTATTCCCTGCATCGCCCTGTCGTAGCCGCCTGCGATTCCCCTTTGTCTGTCATGCGTATCACGGAGTCCGTCGATGCTGACAGATACTGTCCCCATCTTTGTTCTTGCGAGCATATCTGCAACGTCTTTGGTGATAAGCGTTGCATTTGTCGTCATGCCCCAGTGGAACCCCTGCTCTACGGCATAAGCCAGAAGTTCTTCGAAATCAGGGTACAGAAGCGGCTCTCCGCCCGTGATGCAAAGCTGCACCCTCTTAAGATCGAAGTGCTCCTTAACATCATCCAAAACGGCTTTAAATGCTTCCTTATCAGGTCCGTGTCCTAAGCCGGGCTCGCAGGAACTGCCGCAATGAAAGCACTTCGAATTGCAGCTTCTTGTTAATTCAAAAAACAGGTAGATCAGATCAGGCTTCTCAAAAAGCCTGGCTCTTAATTCGGCTTTCTGGTCAAGATAAGCCTTTTTTGCTTCGATTACATCCACGGATATCAGTTCTCAAAATCTTCCGGCGGTCCGTATACATCTACTTCAGGTCCATCTAAGGATTCCTCAGACGGAGGTCCGTATACGCATACTTCTTCAGATGTCTCACCGGGCTTGGACTCGGGTAATGTGGCATCTGTCTCGTCGGTTGTCTCTTCTGTCTCATATGAAGTGAGTTCCGGCGGCGGAGGACCGTAAACATTGGTCTCCGGCGGACTCGGCGGTCCGTAGACACATGCTTCCACAGCCAAACTCAACGCGCCGATGCCGGCAGCGATTGCAGTAAAGGTTAGAGGTTTTTTCGCTCTCTTCATATGATATATCCCCCTGATAAATATCAGCTGATATCCTGTGTATCCTCGTCGGACTGACCGTTGGAAAGGTTCTCTCCGTTAAGTCCCTTGAAGCCTGCCACAGGGGCTGATGCCGTAGGAGCAGCCTTCGCATTAGGATCCATAATCGAAGGTCTCTGGCCTTCCAATGCCGCACCCATAGCAGGAGCAGTCATTCTCTTGTTTGCTTCGTTCTCCTTATCGACAATTGCGGAAGGTCTTACGATGCCGCCGTATGCGGAAACATGTCCGTCCTGCTCGGAAGAAGAATCACGTCCTGTCTGAGCTCTCTTGAAGAATGCGGACTTATGTGACTTCGCAGCATCAGCAATGCTCGTATAAGCAGCCCTTGCCTTTTCTTCTTCAGCCTTCTTGGCCTCGATCTCTTCAATACGCTTCTTTTCTTCGAGTTCTCTTGCAGCCTTTGCTTCTTCGCTCTCCTTGAAAGCGGAAACATTAGCCATTGCAGGAGATGCCCAAACGGGTGCTCTTCCTGAATTGTTGTAAGTCTTTCCTGCAAGGATGCTGCCCAACTGGTTGGAGTTGGAAGATGACTTTGCGCGCTCGCTCGAAATGGAAGGTCCGGAAATCTCAGTTGATGCGGAAGCTCCGACACCGGAAGAAGAACCGCTCTTGAATGACATCAGAGGATTGCTCTTGATCTCGCTGACCTTTGAGCTTTCCTTTGCTTCAGATACCTGCTCCTTCTTGCTGTCGAGCATCTTGTCATATCCTTCAGCAGAAGCAAGAGCGGAAATGCCCGGTGCTACTGTATTCTCTGAAGTTGCCAAAGTATTCTTAAAGAAAGCGGATGTCTTAGCCTGGGCCTTTGCGCGCTCGGCACGTGCTTCTCTTGCTGCCTCAGCAGCCTGCTTAGCCTTCTGTGCTTCTGCGAGCTTAGCTTCAGCGGCTGCCTTTGCAGCAGCTGCTGCCTTCTCTGCTTCTTCTGCTGCTTTCCTTGCACGCTCAGCAGCCAATGCTTCTTCCTGAGCCTTTCTGGCTTCTTCCTGCTTAGCAAGTTCTGCTGCCTTTGCAGCTTCCTCAGCCTTTCTGGTCTCTTCTTCTAATCTAGCGGCTTCTCTTGCGGCTTCAGCTCTCTTAGCTTCTTCGGCACGTCTTGCTTCCTCAGCCTTCCTTGCCTCCTCGGCCTTTCTGAGCGCTTCTTCCTTTCTGGCCTCTTCAGCCTTTCTGATCTGCTCGGCTATTCTTGCTTCTTCGGCTCTTCTTTCTTCCTGAGCCTTCTTTGCAGCTTCGATCCTCTCACGCTCAGCAGCTCTTAAAGCTTCCTGGATCTTTCTTGCTTCTTCTGCCTTGGCTTCAGCTTCAGCCTTTGCAATAGCAGCAAGTCTTATAGCCTCTTCGGCCTTTCTCTGCTCTTCTAATCTTGCACGCTCAGCTGCCTCGGCTGCTTCCTTTGCCTTTCTTGCATCCTCAGCCTTTCTCGCTTCTTCTGCGAGTCTTGCTTCTTCTGCCTTCTTGGCAATCTCTGCTTTCCTTGTTTCTTCAGCCTGTCTGGCTTCCTCAGCAGCCTTCTTCTCAGCTTCGAGCCTCTTGGCTTCTGCGTTCTTTCTTATCTCTTCGACTCTTGCAGCCTGAGCGGCTCTTCTCTCCTCAAGGAGCTTTGCAGCCTTCTCACGCTCAGCGATCTGCTCGGGTGTAAGTTCATTCTTGGGACGTCTGATGGGTTCAGACTTCTTCTCTTCCTTAACGGCAGCTGCTGCGGCTGCAGTTCCGGCCAAAGCGGCAGGAGTTACAGCAGGTGTAACTGCACTCTTGAAAGGTGATCCGGATGCCGAAGGATCAGCAGAAGGTAATGTTCCGGGTACCTTGGAGGGCTTGAAAATATCCTTCCTTGCTGAATTCTGCATGCTGCGGTTAACTCTCGGAAGTCCTCCGACGATATTTGTCTGGGATCCTACAGTGCCCTGAGCTGCTGTCTCAGCTGCCTTTTCTGCAGGCTTTGCAGCTGCAGTATTTGCAGGCTTAAACAGGTTGCCGAATATGGGCTGCTTGTTTGTTGTATCAGCGGGCTTGAAAGCGTTCTTTGCCGCATGATCCTGAACAGTATTCGGCACAGTCTGTGTGCTTGAAGCGTGCGCAGGCTTGAAAGCATTAATTGCTGAATTCTGTGTTGTCTCAGGCTTTGCTGCACCTGCCGATGCAGGTCTGAAAGCGTTGAATGCGGGCTTCTTCTCAGGAGCAGCTGCCGCAGGCTTAGCCGCATCACTTGCAGGCTTGAAAGCACTGTTAATGGGCTGAGCAGCTGTAGTGCTTGCAGCAGGCTTTGTCTCACCTGCGCTTGCAGCCTTGAAAGTGCTCTTAAATGCAGTCTTCTGAGCTGCCGTGCTTGCTGCGGGCTTAGCAGCCGGCTGGCTTGCAGGCTTAAATGCGTTGAACGCAGGCTTCTGGGCAGGTGTGTCTGCCTCAGGCTTTGCTGCCGCATTGCTTGCAGGCTTAAACGCACTGTTGATGGGCTTTCCGGCAGAAGGCTTGGATTCAAGCCTGTTATCCGTTCTCATTGCATTCTTCATTGCGTTGTTCTGCGCAACGGAATTTACATTGGTCTCGATTCCTGAAGCGTTTGTAGGCCTGAAAGGAGAAGCTGTCTTGGAATTCGTTGTTCTTGCAACTGCGGTTGTTGCAGCAACTCCGCCTAAAGCAGCCTTTGTCTGACCTGCAGATGCGGGTCTGAATGCATTGCTCTTCATGGCAGTCGGATTAGAAGTTTTAGCTGCAGATCTGAAAGCTACCTGATTCTTGCTGTCTGTCGTAGCCTTAGGAGATTCAACGGAACGGTCAGAAGGAAGCTTCATAGGTCCCTTCTTCTCAACAGGCTTGGGAGCAGTACCGGGTGCCGGCTTGAAAGGACTGATCTCGCCTGCCTCCATAGCCTTGAGTTCCTTCATTGCAGTAGCCGTGTTAAATGTTCGGCTGGAACTGGAAGCAGGAACTTCCTCCGGCTTAACTTTCTTAACAGGTCCGAGATAGCCTAATTTATCAGCGATGAAAGGAACGCCCGGAATAAATGCTATCGCAAGATCCACACCTTCCAGTTCCTTCTTATCCTTAAGATACTTATATCTTGCAAATGCAGCACCTGCAAGAAGAACGAGGAGGATCCACCAGAACCATGTAGGGTTCGTAGGACCTTTCTTCTTTCCCGTTGCCGCAAGAGCTGCGGTTACAGGTGTAGGCGTCGGCGTAGGAGTAGGCGTACCTTCTCCTGTCTCAACATTGCCTTCACCGCCAGCTGTCGTGGTAACTAAGGCTTCTGTTGTATCGGATGCAGACGTATCTACGATTCCGCCAACAAGGCCACCTGCAGCACCGTTTACAACGTTCGGATCCACCGTGATTGAAGTCGTGGGATCGAGTATTGTCTCTGTCGGCTTAGGTGCCTCCGTCTCAACGGGTGCACTTGTATTGGTAGGCTTTGGTGCCTTTGTATTTGTAGGCTTGGGAGCCTTAGTATTTGTGGGCTTCGGTGCCTCTGTATTCGTGTTTGTCGGTACAGGTGTATTTGTATTCGCCTTCTTTGTAGGTGTAGGCGTATTTGCTTTCTTAGTAGGTGTAGGTGTTACCTTCTTTGTAGGCGTAGGATTTGCCTTCTTCGTAGGTGTAGGCGTTACCTTCTTCGTAGGTGTAGGTGTAACCTTCTTCGTAGGTGTAGGCGTTACCTTCTTCGTAGGTGTAGGTGTAACCTTCTTCGTAGGTGTAGGCGTTACCTTCTTTGTAGGTGTAGGTGTTACCTTCTTTGTAGGTGTGGGCGTTACCTTCTTTGTAGGTGTAGGCGTTACCTTCTTCGTAGGTGTAGGAGTATTTGTATTTGTCGGCTTAGGAGTATCCGTAGGCTTGGGAGCACTATAACTAACTATACTAGCTTTAAAACTGCCATTCGTTATATCAGTTCCTGTAACCTGTCCTTGGACATTCTTTCCGTGATAAGTAAATGAGATGTAGAGAACCTGATCAGACTTCTTTTCTGCAGAAACACCATTAGGTGCCCAAATATTATACTCAGCAATCTCATGCGGCGCTGACAGTTTTAATGTAACCTCTGCACCTTCATCGAATTTATTCAATTTAATGTTGAAATTGCATCCATCGCCCCAGTCATCGTAGATCTTAAACTCTACATTAGCACCGGCGGCCTGAACATCCTGAACAACAACAAACTGCAACGCGAAAAACATGCCGATAAGCACGCACAAGAGCGTACATATCGACTTAAGCGAGAAGCGACCCGAATAGCGTCCCGTCATCAATATTTACCTCCAAAAAAGCACACACCTCTCCTAATATAAATATTAGAAGATACTAAAATTATACAAGCAAAGTGCTTATATTATCAAGAGAACAATAATGGCGGAAATGTGACGGAACTAAGGCTTTTCGCCCTCTTCCTCATTGTTTTGTTCGAGTATTTCCTCGTTGGGGACAAAGCCTTCTACGGCTTCTTTTGCGGCAGGGATAATGGCTTCTTCGCCGGACTTCAATATCTCGGGCTTCTCTGCCTGAACTTCAGCGGGACGGTCAACCTCTGCATTGGATACTTCCGTACCGATCTGAGGTCTCATAGCTTCACTGTATGCATCATCATCTTCAGCGGGTTCATCAGTGATCTCAACCCTGGCTGCAGTAGGGCGCTTTAAAGCAGTAGGCTTTACCTTCTGAACCGGGGCATCCGTGATCCTTACTTCGGAAGGAGCGGCAGAATCCATGACGAGAGCGGGAGTCTCTGCTTCCTTGCCGACTTCGTCGGAATCAAGTTCTTTTCTCTGCTGCTGACGTGCTTCAAGAGTATTGGAATAAACAGGCCTGATAGGCGCTGTGTTGGACTTTTGCAGGTATCCGTTGATGATGATCTGCTCTTTTGCCTTGTCGATCTCTTCAGCTTTTTTAGAGGAGATTCCGAGAGAACCGAAGACTTCACTGGCTTCCTTCTCTTCTCTTTGAGCTTCGCTCTTTCCTCCGAGCAGAGTATTCTTTGAAGCTGCTTCATCGGCTTCCTTTTTCCTGGGATCTCTGGTGTCGCGCTTTATCTGGCGGACCTTTTTCTTTTCGCTTTTTTGGGATAAGACTTCAACGCGGTTAATGACCTGCTCAGCCTTCCAGGCGGTGTCGATCTCATTGTTCATCTTTTCCTTGCGCTTATCCATTATCTTGATGATTATCGTCGCAATGATAAGACCGATGATGACACAGACAGCAAGACCTATAACCAAAGGGCCTAAACGGCTGTTGTCTTCAAATATGTTGGCCATGTAGATATACTGCATGTTAACTGTCCTCCTGCGCATCTTCCGGAGCTTTGCCGGTTTCTGCAACATTTGCTTCGTTATTGATAATATTCACATCCTCGAGATCTTCCGGATCAAGAGGCACTACCTTTTCCCCTGCTTTACGAGCATCTGACCGCTTCTTCATGAAGATCGTGAGAGCCACGATACCGCCGATCAGTACTACAGCTATTATAACAACTACAATGAGAACCGTTGAGGCTTTTCGGATCATATTAGAGGCAAGATCGGATTTCTCATCTTCAATTAAGCCGAAAGTGGCCTGAACGTCCGGTTCCTGAGTCGTCTCAGCTGTTGTCTCTGTCTCAAGCGTATTCTGCTTGGGCATAACAGGCGCGGGTGTAATTATAACACTATCGTAATCGCCAAGAGCAATGCCGTTAACACCAAGCGGTACGGCATGGTCAAGTCCGATGAACTTACCGTCTGCTGTCTGCCACAAAACTGCTTTTACGAAGTTATACTTCTCTTCGTCCCATGTCTTGAAATCGTCTTTTACAAGACCGCCCGTGTCGCCTGAATTGGCATTAAAGCACCAGAATGTGTGGTGAAGGTGCTTCTCTGCGATGAGCTGCCTGAAGTATTCCATCCATTTCAGATTATCGCCTTCCATGAAGCCGCCCCACTCACCTACAAAGATGGGAGCGATGTCTTCTTCTGCGATATAGAGCCAGTAATCGTGCCAGGCATCCTTATAGAGCGATTCGTATGTGAATCCGCCCTTGAACCATGGCTGTTCGTAGACTCTCGGACCGTAATCGTGAGGCGAATAAACGATCTGTTTATTGCGTTCGGGACTGCCGAAATCGATTGGATAATCCTTAACACCCATGAGGTTTGCGCCCCACCAGGTGTTGTAATAGTCGTTGTCGTCATCTTTGGATACGAAGTTGTTCGCCTTTATGTCCCTGGGGTAGATCTGGATGCCTTCAATGATGATGAGGGCATTGGGGTTCTTGTCCAGAACGGCATTGCCTGCACGCTCTGCTACCCTTTTCCAGTTGTCCTTATCCTTCGAATTATTCCAGATAGCGTGAGGGTTTTCTGCGGCCTTTCCGTGAGGCTCGTTCTTTAAGTCGTAGCCGATGATGGTGTCGTTATTCTTATATCTTTCAGCAGTCCATGAGAGCGAATCGATAAAATCGTCTTCAGTCATATCTTCCCTGTACCAGACAGGATGGTTGTGGCCGGAAGCATCAGTCTTCACGGTATGGATGTCGATTATGACCTTCATGCCGTTCTGCTCGCAAAGCGAGAGGACATAGTCGAAGATCTCCAGCGAATTCATCGAATTGAGTTCGGTGTTATATGCGTTGTTGTAATTGGCTCTGGGATATTCGCCGCGCTTCCACTGCAAAAGGAGTTCGGAACTCATGGGAACTCTTAAAACATTGAACCCTCTGTCGGCGATAGCCTTTAAAGAATCCTTCAGATTGCAGTTCCAGACACCGTCAAACATGTTGGTTCCGGTGTTATAGCCGAACCAGTTGCAGCCCGTGAGCCATACTTCCTTGCCGTCCTTATCGACGATATGGGAATCTATCGTCGTAAGCCAGTCGTCACCTGCAACGCCTTTGGTGTTACGTGCCGGATCAGGGTTATTAGCATTCTCTGTTGCCTTTGTACTATTGGCTGTTGTAGCCGCGGTTGTCGCTTCAGTCTCCTTAACTGAGCCCGTCTGGCCGTCACCTGATACGGAAATGAGCTTTGCGGAATTAACGCTGCTTCCCGTAACCTGGATGCCGACTTTATTGTCGAACCCCCAGCTGTTAGAACCCGTGGAAGAACATGTGGCGGTTACCCGGTTATCCTTTATGACGTAAGAATCAAATCCCCAGCCGGTTGCTGAATCTATCTTGCCCGAGAATTCCGCGACTACAGTGATGTTTTTATAGCCTGAACAGCCTGAAAGCTGTATCTCAAGCTGGCCGCCGCTGCCCCAGCAGTTGGAAGTTGCGGTGCCGGAAGGAGCCGCCATGGATATCATGGGGCAGAGAGTAAAAACGAGGACAAATGAAATAAAAAGCAGAAGGATCTTCTGCCCTGTTTTGCGTTTCATATCAAGACTCCATCAGAGATCGATCTCGGCTTTTCTGCCCGAAGGCTGGTATTTCTCGTATACGACGCCTGCCGCATCGAGCATTTTTCGAGCTGCTCTGGAAGCATCAGTATCATGATACTTGTCATCGAAATAAACGACCTTTGCAACGCGCTTCTGGATCAAAGCCTTCGTGCATTCGTTGCAGGGGAAAAGCGTAACATATACCGTGGAACCGGCGAGGTTGCCTTCCTTGGAATTCAGGATCGCATTGAGTTCGGCATGAGCGACAAACGCATACTTCGTGTCGAGCATTCCGCCTGATCTAGCCCAGGGGAAGTCCTCGTCGTCACAGCCGATCGGGAATCCGTTATAACCGACGGATAAGATGTAGTTATCCTTGTCAACGATGCATGCGCCTACCTGAGTGGAAGGGTCCTTACTCCTCATGGAAGCAAGCTTTGCAACGCCCATAAAGTACTCGTCCCAGCTGATATAATCAGTTCTCTTGTCGCTCATAAGAGACCTCCGAAGTATTAATAAAAGCACCCTTAATTCTATCTGAACTAAGGGCGCGTATCAACAAAACAGTCAAAAAAACGGGAGAAGTATCAGTTCGTGACAAGACTCTCTACAAGATCTTCGTATGAGATGCCGTCTGCCTTTGCAGCTTCAGGAAGAAGCGAAGTATTGGTCATGCCCGGAAGATTGTTTGCTTCGATGAACCAGAATTCGTGATTGACGTCGTCATACATCATGTCAACTCTGCCGTACTGTGTCATTCTCAGGAGCTTGAAGATCTTTAAGGCGATCTTCTGTCCCTTCTTATAGTCTTCCTCGTCGATCTGTGCGGGACATACATGTGTCGTAAGTCCGTCCTGGTACTTGTTCTTATAGTCGTAGAATCCCTCGTGAGGAATGATCTCCGTGATGGGAAGTGCCTTGTCATTTACGATGGAGATTGTGATCTCTCTGGCCTTGATGAACTTCTCGATGAGGATCTTCTGGTGGTATGAAGCCGCATACTTGATCGCAGCCTCAAATTCATCCTGTGACTTAACGATGGATACACCGCAGGAAGAACCGTTGCCGATAGGCTTAACTACACAGGGAATGCCGAGTTCGGCATTTACTCTCTCAAAAGTAAGCTTCTCCGGATCGTCCACGATCCAGTCGGCAGTCTTATAACCTGCCGCTCTTGCAAGGGCCTTTGAAAGGTCCTTATCCATAGCGATGGCGCATCCCAAGTAATCGCAGCCTGTGTATTCAATATCGAAAGCATCGAGGAGGGCCTGGACCTGGCCGTTCTCACCGTGGCTTCCGTGAAGTCCCAAGAAGACCTTGTCTGCAAACTTGCACATTTCGATGACTCTGGGGCCTACCCAGCTCTTCCTTCCGCCGTGCTGTCTGATGATCTCATCAAGATCAGGTTCGGTCTCAGGAATGGTATAGGAGAACGGATTGACCGTTCCTCTTCTGAAATATGTCTCGCAGGGATAGTTAGTCTCGATTCCGTCATACAGATCGACAAGGGCTACTTCGTGTCCCTTCGACAGAAGCGCATTGGCAATTAAGCTTGCTGACTTGAGTGATACGTCTCTTTCAGGCGACAATCCTCCGCCAAGAACAGTAATTTTCATACAATTTCCCCTTTTATCGCAAAAGATAGACAGATTATACTCTTTTTCGGGCAAGGTCTTCATTGATACTCACAAATTGCCACATGTTTGTAAAAAGCTAAGTTGTGATAATATTAGTTACAATATTTAAAATAAGGGGATTTATATGCTCGCTATTTTGTATTTGATATTGTGCGCCGTATTCGGTATATGTTTCGTAGGCTTTTGTGTACCGGACGTGCGCAGGTTGTATATTGCATGCAGTCCTGCTGCTAAAGCTATTACCCACATTCCAAACACGCTGTTTACCGTTCCTGCGGGAATCGTAACAGGCATGATGTGCGTACCTTTCTTCAATTACTATGTGACTTTGGGTCTCACTTATCTTTTCAATAACGGTCCTCTCTGCATGAAGCTCGGCGTGCTCATTACTTTCGCATTCTTCATCTGGATGATCCTCACATGCTTAATCCTCATCAACCGCAAGAGGATCAAGCGTGAAGAACTCAGATCCGCAGGCTCAACAACTATCGAAGACTACAGATCCAACGTTGTTGATGCATTGTTCTACGGAATCGTAACTATCCTCATCACAGCTACAGCCACTTTCCTCATGTTCTATACATACAGGATCAACGGCACAACGCTTCAGAGCGGTTTCTCGACATTTTCTGATCTCTCACCCCACACCGCAATGGTATCTTCATTCGGCAAGGGCTTTAACTTCCCTACGCAGTATATGCATTTCTCCGGCGACGGGATCAAGTATCATTTCTTCTTCTACTTCCTGGCCGGAATGCTTGAATACTTAGGACTTCCTATCGATTATGCGATCAATCTTCCTTCTGTTATCGCAATGGTATGCGCGCTCGTCCTTTTGGGACTTCTGGCAGTGCTTATCAGTTCCAGAAGGATCGCTTTTGCCGTTGCACCTGTACTGGTATTCTTCAGAAGCTCACTTAATGCTTTCGTACACATCAAGGAACTTATGGCTGAAGGCAATACTCTCCAGCAGGCTGTAAAGGCTATCCTTGAATTCAACCAGTGGTACAAGGTAACCGACTACGATGACTGGGGCATCTGGGCCATCAACGTATATCCGAACCAGAGACACCTGATGCTCGGCGTAGCAGTTATCATCATCATGGTAATCATCTTCCTGCCGTTCGTCAGAAGACTCGGAATCTCCTTATCACGTTCTGAAGACTTCGGTGACGGCGTTAAGACTTTCGCATTCTCCAAGAACGCATGGCTTACAAGATCAGAGGACCCTCTCTACCCTGTATCCATTGCATTCCTCGCATGTGTTCTCGTAAGCATCATGCCTTATTTCCACGGTTCATGCCTCATCGCGCTCCTTCTGGTGCTCTTCGGCATGGCCATCTTCTCAGAGAGCAGACTTCTTTATCTGATCGTAGCTGTATTTGCAGTCGGTTCATCCTATGCCCAGACTCTGGCATTCTCCGGCGGATACAGCAATGTAGTCTCGTTTAAATTCGAACCCGGCTTCATTCTCTCGAATCCTTCATTTACAGATCTTGTCCGTTATCTTTATATCGTAACCGGACTTACGATCATCCTGGCTTTGGTATTTGCAGTAACAGTGCTCATTGTTGATATCGTACGCAAGAAGCCTATCTACCGCTTCCTCTTGTTCCTTTGCGCACTTAACCCCATGCTCTTTGCATTCCTTTTCCAGGTTACATTGGAAAAGCTCGCAAATCATAAGTTCATCCAGGTATCACTCATACTTCTCGACGTATTCGTAGCAGCACTTATCGCTAACCTCATGTTCATTCCGCTTAAGATCAGGAAGGCAGCAGATGCTGAGGCATACGATCCTTCAGAAGACGAAGAGGATGCTGTCGATGCATCTTCTGACGACGCTGAACTCGCTGTAACAACAATAGCTCCTGCAGGTGTCAGGACTCCGGTTCTTTCTGTCGGCAGTGCTTTTGGCGAACCTCTTGAAGAGAAGAAGGAAGAAGATCCGATCGATATCGAAGCAATGGATTCCCATACCGGCATCGATGCTGACATCGCAAGTCTTAACGGCGATACCGACAGCGCTCCCGCCAAGGAGAAGGAAGAGATCAAGGAAGAACCTGTTCCTTCAGAGCTCCTTTTCGGTGACGATAAGAAAGAATCCGAAGAAGAAACAGATGAAGCTGCTGAAGAGACAGATTCTGAAGAGTCTGCTTCCGAGGATGCCGCTTCCGAAGATAAGTCTTCCGAAGATGATGACACGGCTGAATCCGCTGAAGAAGAAAAGACTTCTGATGATGAAGAATCCAAGGAAGACGAAAAGTCTGATGATTCTGAAGCAAAGGCAGGAGTTGAGGCTCTGGCTGCACTCTTCGGCGAAGAGATCAATCACGGCAAAGATTCTGAAGAAGATAAGGAAGAAGAATCCGAAGATGATAAAGCTGAGGATGATAAGGCTGACGATTCCGACGATTCAGACGAAGCTTTGAAGGAATCCGCACCCGAGCCTGCCCACGCAGCAATGCGTCCCGGCACGATCGCCCTTAACTCAGTCAAGTTCGGTGAAGACGAACCTGACGATGAGGAAGAAAGCAATGTCCTCATCCAGTCCTCCGGCGAGGTTGTCGAAGTCGTTGAAGCCGATGATGTTATCTCCAAGGAAGAACTGAATCCTGCAGAGCTTAAGCATGAACCTGTTAAGACAAAGAAGGAAAAGGGTATCCCGCTTGCTGCATGGATCGCGTTAGAGCTTGCAGGATGCATCCTCGCTGTTGCTCTGATGGTTCCGCTTACAGCAACAGGCATAAGCGAATGGGCTACATATATCAACCTGAATAAGGGCTATACTGCAGTTAATGTCAATTCTCCCGTAACCAAGTGGATAATGGAGAATACTGATCCTTCTGACGTATTCCTTACACCCCGCTGGTCTATGAACCGCTTCATCCTTGCAGGACGTCCCATGTACTACGGCTGGCCTTATTACGCTTGGTCTGCAGGACATGACACATATACAAGAGAGACAATCTATCTGTGGCTCATCTCAGGATGCGACAATGATATCGAAGAGTTCACAAGATACTGCAAAGAACGCCGTATCAGATATCTCATCGCTGACAGCGAATTCTATAATGCTGAATTCGATAACGGAGTAACCTTCAACAGGGAGTTCGTCGAGAAGAATCTCACGCACGCAGCATACTTCGCAGAGGAAGACACTACGATCTACAGGATCTATTGATCTTAAAGAGATTTAGCGTCAGATGATTCCGGGATGAGTCTTGTGGTACTCGTTCTTGATCTCGTACATCATTACGTCAGCTTCTTCAACGTAATCGTTGACGTTCTTGTCTGATGCAGGATCTGTAAGGACATATCCTACGCTTATCGAGAACTTGAAAGGATTGATCCCGAGATTATTCTCTCTGTCGATATAGCCGATCATGTCGCGCTCGAACTTGTCGGCGTAATCCTTTGTGGCATTCGCAGCAATTACCAGGAATTCGTCACCGCCGTAACGGATGCCTATGGCGTTGTCATCTCCTATGCATCTCTTGATCGCATCAGCCACAATGTTGATCGCCCTGTCACCGAAGACATGTCCGTAGCGGTCGTTGATCTTCTTCATGTGGTTTATGTCAGCGAACATGATCATGGCTCTGTTGCCGTGCTCTTTGCTCTCTTCCACGATCGGAACGGCATGGCTTACAAAGCAGAATCTGTTGTAAAGACCTGTCATAGGATCCTTGTCGTAGAGGAAACGGAGCTCCTTGTTGACCATTTCCAAACGCATGTTGATCCTAAGTTCCATGAAGGAATGCTCGAGCTTTTCGAGATATTCGTATATACGAAAAGCTTCGTCGATTATGTATGTGCCGTCTCTGAAGACGACATAGCCGTAATTGTACTGCTCGTTATGCAGAGGATAGAAGAAATAAATATGCTGCTCCCCGTCCCTTTTGATAAAGCCCGGGATCTTAAGTTTCCTGTCTATGCCCTCTTCGGAGATCCTGCCGTGTGAGAGCGCGACGGCGATATCAAAATCGGTGTCATAGCAGTCCTTAAGAACTTCCTCGTCAGGTGATGCCAGATCATCGTAGTAAGCCTTGTTGAGCATGATGTAATAATCTTCACCGATATACTCGTGATTGTCGCTGTAGAAGGCCCTTAAGGTCTTCTTCATGTCTTCATAGTCTTTTGACTCAAGGATCTTGGTACGCTCCGTACGCATGAAGCGGTTAAAGAAATCCGCCTGCTTGCTCTTCGCGTGGATATTCCTGCAGTAATTTCTTCTGCCGATATCGTAAGGGCTGTTAGCTTCGCAGTTACAGCCGCAGCTCTCGCCTACCACGAGCTTGGATGCCACAGAAGTGAATATGTCGTTGTTCTTGCCTTCGATCTCGTCATAGAGGATCTGGCAGGCGTTATAACCTACAGTTACATAATCCTGGTCAACAGTCGTCATCGCAGGATAAGAGACCCTGCCCTCGCCGATGTTATCGAATCCGGTGACTATAACGTCCTCAGGAAGCTCGTAGCCCAGATCTCTGAGCTCGCAGCTTACCGCAAGGGCCATGATGTCATTAGCGCATATGATCGCGTCAGGAAGGCCCTCAGGAGCCTTTGCGAGCGTTCTCGAAATCTCTATCGCAGTCTCGTTTACCCAGTTGCCGTAATATACGTCCCTGTCATCGAGCTTAAGACCGTACTTCTGCATTACTTCGCAGACGACGTTATATCTCTCGACAGTATCCACATGGTCCTTCGTACCGCCGATATAAACGATACGCTTGACGTCATGAACGGTAATAAGGTGCTCAACGAGATCTCTCATTCCATCCTCGTTGTTGATGTCTACATTGGGAATGCCCTCGAAAGACATGCCGATACTTACGACCGGAAGGCCCTTCTCCTTGGCTGTCCTGCAGCAGCTCTCAGCTAATGCGGGGTTATTGAGGATTCCTGAGAAAACGATTAGTCCGTCGTATTCTTCAAGCTTCGCAAGCTGGTAAATATTGAACTGTCCGACATTAAACGTGGGTTTCTCGTTGCTTGCTGCAAATCCGATATAAAAATGCGTATCAAAATCCTTTATTGCAGCGTATCTCTTGATGCCCTCAATCGCCTTGAGAGTAATGCTTCCGTTGTAACCATTCGAAAAAACGGCAATTCTGTGCTTCATAACCGCAACCCTTAAAATATCTTTAACCTATCTGATTGATATTATATAACTCGAAAAAGCCCATTTATACAGGATAATAATGCGATTCTGTAAACAAAAAACTAATAAAATCCTAACGCGCCGCGCACTAAAAAAAGAGGCTGCCCGCTAAAGGCAGCCTCTTGAAATGCTTTTATTCAGACTTATTACTTTACGTCATTGAAGCCTTCTCTTGCAGCATAAGATGTGTGCAGGAGCTCGTGAGCCTTGTGTGAGTTAGGCTCGCCGAGATACTTCTCGTAGAGTTCAACGATCTGAGGGTTCTTGTGAGACTGACGGAGTACCTGACGCTCATCCTCGGAATAGAGTGCCTGAGCTCTCTTTTCCTTGTATGTATCGAGGATATCATCACCCTCGTTAGGCATGAAGCAAGGACGTACGTAAGGCTGACCACCACCGTTGATACAACCACCGGGGCAGCCCATGATCTCGATGAACTGATACTTTGACTTGCCTTCGCGGATCTCGTCGAGAAGAACCTTAGCGCTCTTCATGCCGGAAGCGATAGCAACGTTAACTGTTGTGCCGTTGATGTCGAGAGAAGCCTCACGGATACCGGCGTCGTGACCACGGACAGCCTTGATCTCGATAGGCTCGCACTCCTTACCTGTCAGCTTGTAGTAAACAGTTCTGAGAGCTGCTTCCATAACGCCGCCTGTTACACCGAAGATAACAGCTGCGCCTGTGTAATCGCCCATGATATCCTGATCCCACTCCTCATCAGGGAGACGGTTGAACATGATACC
>JAEFBA010000097.1 GCA_016292145.1 Saccharofermentans sp. | reverse complement strand
AGGTTGGTACGGTATGCCTGTCTCCGAGAGGCGACTGGAGAATGCCTTCTGACGCTTCCAGGAACGTATGGCTCGATGACTTAAAGACGGTAAGGGAATAAGACATGAAATCAGTTGTTTGCTTCGGCGATTCGAATACTTACGGACATAATCCGGTAAACGGAGACAGGCTCCCGGAATCAGTAAGGTGGCCTTGCCTTTTGCAGAACCTTTTAGGTGATGGCTTTAAGGTCATTGAGGAGGGTCTAAACGGCAGGACCACTGTTTTCGATGACCCCAACGACGACTGGAAAAACGGCCTCGATTACATAAAGGGCATCTTATGCACCCACAGACCTGTCGATTACCTGATAATAATGCTCGGAACCAACGACATGAAGACCGTTTACAATGCATCTCTTGATGAGATTGCTGCAGGCCTTAACGAGATCGTTCAGAGGGCCGAGAAGGTCATGGATCTTAAACAGGGCTATGTTCCGAAGATCCTTATCGTGTCGCCGCCGGAGATCACCACGGATATCCTTACGGGACCTTTCAGCGGGTCATTTAATGAGGTGTCGATCGATAAGTCAAAGCGCCTTGCCGAGTACTTTAAGAGAGTAGCTGACAAGCACGGATGCGCTTTCCTTGATGCCAAGCAGTACATTAAGCCTTCAGTTGAAGACGGTCTTCATCTTGACCCTGCCGGTCACAAGGGCTTGGCAGAGGCTGTCAGTGAGGCAATTAAGCGGCTCTGAGCTTTTTATTATTTGTCTTATTGCACTTTTAGTATATAATTAATAAGTTCGAGAAGGAGTGTAGTGTGTAGATTGACTGCCCGAACATCGAGCCTTTTAATTTGCTCGGACAGTGAATCTACGAACTACCTCCTTTACCCAAAATTTTATTTTTCGAAAAGGAGTTTCAGATGGAAAAGATTTTCAGAACTGAAATCGCCGGCAGACCGTTGGTAGTCGAGACCGGTAAGATCGCGCAGTTTGCAAACGGTTCCGCTCTCGTAAGATACGGTGAGACAACTGTTCTTTCTACAGCAACTGCAAGTGCAACACCTCGCGAGGGAATCGATTTCTTCCCGCTTTCTGTTGATTACGAGGAGAAGATGTATGCCGTAGGCAAGATGCCGGGCGGCTTCCTCAAGAGAGAGGGAAGACCGGGCGAGAAGGCTATCCTCGTTTCCCGTGTTATCGACCGTCCTATCAGACCTTTGTTCCCTAAGGATCTGAGAAACGACGTTTGCGTAAACAACCTCGTTATGTCCGTTGATCCGGATTGCTCTCCTGAGATTACGGCTATGCTCGGTACATCAATCGCAATCGCTATCTCCGATATCCCGTGGAAGGGACCTGTCGGCGGCGTTGTATTGGGTCTCATCGACGGAAAGACGATCATCAACCCTACACTTGAGCAGCGTGAAGTTTCAGACATGTACGTTACTCTCGCAGGTACTCTTAACAAGATCTGCATGGTTGAGGCAGGTGCTAACGAAGTTCCTGATGACGTAATGCTTAACGCAATCGCAGAAGGTCACGAAGAGATCAAGAAGATCTGCGAGTTCATCAACAGCATCGTAGCTGAGATCGGCAAGGAGAAGTTCACTTACGAGTCAGCAGACGTTCCGGAAGAGGTTTTCGAAGCTGTTAAGGAATACGGCTGGGAGAAGATGCGTGCCGCAGTTCTTTCAAAGGACAAGGAAGTAAGAGACGGTAACGTTGCTAAGCTTCAGGAAGAAGTTGCAGCATTGCTCGAAGAGAAGGAAGAGGGCCTTTCCAAGTGGGCACCTGACGCTATCTATAAGCTTGAGAAGAAGGTCGTAAGAGATTACCTCTTCAGAGAGCACGTAAGAGTTGACGGAAGAGCATTGGACGAGATCAGACCTTTGTCTGCAGCAGTTGGTGTTCTCCCCAGAGTTCACGGATCTTCATTCTTCCAGAGAGGTCAGACACAGGTAATGAATATCTGTACTTTGGCTCCTCTCGATGATGCACAGAAGCTCGAAGGCTTGGATGAGCAGACATACAAGAGATATATGCATCACTATAACTTCCCGGGCTATTCAACAGGTGAGGCTAAGCCTTCCAAGTCACCCGGAAGACGTGAGATCGGTCACGGTGCTCTCGCTGAGAGATCACTCATTCCTGTACTTCCTTCAGAGGAAGAGTTCCCTTACTCGATCAGAACAGTATCCGAGATCACAATGAGTAACGGTTCCACATCACAGGGTTCTGTATGCGCCTCCACACTCTCACTCATGGATGCAGGCGTTCCGATCAAGAGACCTGTTGCAGGTATCTCTTCAGGACTTATCACAGATCCTGACAACGATGACAACTTCCTCGTATTCATGGATATCCAGGGCATCGAGGACTTCTTCGGCGATATGGACTTCAAGGTTGCAGGTACTACAGAAGGTATCACATCCATCCAGGTTGATATCAAGGTTGAAGGCCTTACATTAGACATCATCAAGGCTGCTTTCGAGATGACACACAAGGGAAGACTCCAGATCATCAACGACGTCATTCTCCCTTGCATTCCTGCACCCCGTGCAGATCTCAACAAGTGGGCTCCCCGCATCATCTCCATGCAGGTTCCTACAGATAAGATCAGAGAAGTTATCGGTTCCGGCGGAAAGGTCATCAACAAGATCATCGCTGACACAGGCGCTCAGATCAACATCAACGACGACGGTATGGTCTATATCTCCACACCTGACCTCGAAAAGGCTGAGAAGGCAAAGATGATCATCAACGGCATCGTTGCTGATCCTGAGGTTGGCACAGAGTACGACGGTACAGTTACAAGACTTATGGACTTCGGCGCTTTCGTTGAATTCTTACCCGGTAAGGAAGGTCTCGTACACATCTCCAAGATGGCTTGGAACAGAGTAGAGAAGGTCGAGGATGTTCTCCACGAAGGTGACAAGGTTCACGTTAAGCTCATCGAGATCGACTCACAGGGCAGACTTAACCTTTCTATCCGTGACTGCCTCCCTAAGCCGGAAGGCTATGTAGAGGAAGAGCCCAGAAGAAGAGAGGGCAGACCTAACCGTGAGAGAAGAGGCGGCTTCGCAGGCAGAAACGACAAGCCCAGAAGAAACTTCAACGAAGAAGCTGAAGAAGCTCCTGAGAATCCGAAGGGCAGAAGAAGAGAGTTCTGATAAAACTTAAATATAGAGGTAACACTTATGGCAGAGAACTTGGGAAACGTTGAAGAACAGATCGAAGTTATAACTGAGGGAATGACCGAAGATGTAACTGACAAGAAGTGTCCGAACTGCGGCGCAACTGTTGTTTACGATCCTGAGACACTCTCCATGAGTTGTCCTTTCTGCGGATATTCAAGACAGCTCCCCAAGCCTGAGGACAACGGCCAGGACGTGGAAGAGCTTGATTTCTCTTCTGCAAAGAACCGTGAGAGCCTTGACTGGGGCAAAGCCAAGAAATCACTTGTTTGTAAGAACTGCGGCGCAGAGACCATCATGGATGAGGCAGACACAGCACAGTGCTGCCCTTACTGCGGTTCCACACAGGTAATGCCTGTAGATAATGATGAAGACGTAGTTGCTCCGGGCGGCGTTGTTCCTTTCGAGATCACGAAGGAAAAGGCTGCTCAGCTCTTCAAGAGCTGGATGAAGGGCAAGCTCTTTGCACCCGGCGAAGCAAAGAAGAGCTGCGAAGCAAAGAACTTCAGCGGTGTATATCTGCCTTACTGGACATACGATTCACAGACTACATCACCTTATGAGGTTAAGCTCGGCTTCGATCACACAGACTCAAAGGGCAACCATTACACGACATATAAGATCTACCGCGGTATCTATGAGAGATTCATCGACGATGAGACCGTATATGCCAGCAAGAAGACGAATAACCGCTTCATCAAGGCTGCATCCACGTTCGATTTCAGTAAGCTCCGCAAGTACTCTCCTGAATTCATCGCAGGGTTCCTTGCTGAACGTTACACAGTGGGACTCGATGAAGGATGGGATATTGCTAAGGGCCAGATCAAGGCAAAGCTCCAGAACGAGATCGGCAGCATGGAGAAGAAGAGGCATCATGCTGACAGCGTATCAAAGGTTACCTTTAATACTGCTTATTCAAAGGTTACATATAAGTATGTTCTTGCTCCCATCTGGATCGCTAACTTCAAGTTCAAGGAGAAGCTCTACAACATCGTTGTCAACGGTCAGACAGGCCAGGTTAGAGGCGAGGCACCTGTATCACCTCTCAAGGTTATTCTTGCTATCATCATTGCGATTATCGTATTGATCATACTCTTCAACATCTTCGGCAATTAAAGACCGGAAAATAATCAAAAAATGTAAGTTGTCTCTTAATATTTCAAGACATTTTGAGACAACTTTTTTTTACTTATCAAAATTCTCTCTCGAAAAATGAACGATTTCTGATATTAATGTCACAATTTGTTTACATTCACTCTAATCAACTAGTATTCCATTTGATATTCTCATAAAATTACCCACGTAATAATAAATAATGGGGAACAAAATAAATGCTAAGTTCATTGAAACGTGTGGCGTCAGCTGTGGTTGCTGGCGGTTTTGTATTAGGTTCATTGTCCTTTTGCCCAAATCTCTTTTCCGGAAATAGAACAGTCAAAGCAGCAACGGTATATGATTCTGCCAGCATAGTCAACTATTCAACTATTCTGGGCCGTGCAACAGACTACGGTATCATAGCCAAGAAGTTCACTCAGAGCGCTCATATGGAGACTACTCTGGCGACAAGCAGCTATTCACGTACAATTGATACTAATATCGACGTAGACCTTACTACAGCAAAGAATGCATCTTTCATAATCGGAGAGATCACAGGTAACAGACCGCTTAATACTATAAAATTCGGTTCTGTTCATGGAGGCCAAAACAGCAATTATCCCGTATATGTTGAAAATATAAATATCACTTTTGCTGACGGTATTGATCCTGCCAGAAAAGTAGAGAAGATGGGTGACGTTGCTCAGACAACGGATTTCAATTATTCTTTCAGACCCAAGCGTGAAATCGATTCGCATATCGAGAGTATCTTCAGTCATGCGGATGACGAATCCAATAAGATCTCGAGCAGAACACAAAATGCAGATTATAAATATGATACGTCTGCTATCAGAGTTGACAATAATTCCAGAATCGTTAATTTAGATTTAGATAATGATATATATGAGAACCGTGTTGTTTATATAGATCTCAATGATCCCAAGATCAACAATCTGCTTGAATGGTGGCGGTCTGATCCCAACGGCCAGCATTTTAATATCAAAAAGAGATCCAGTACGGTTATCTGCTTTACATATTCGGGTACCGGCAATGTTTATCTCGGTAAGGTTAATGTAGACGCTGTTGATTCTCCGCTCAAAGCAAATGCCGGCTCAGGCATACAGAACGGCAATGATACATTAGCTTCTGTTACTACATGGAGCGGTGATATCTCCGGACATAATAAATATGTTGACGAGGAAATGGCCCAGAAGCTGATCTGGAACATTCCTAATTCAAGGAATATCAGGATTTCGGGCAGCGCAGGTACATTTATCCTCGGCCGTGAGAATGCTAACATTACCATGACCGGCAGCCCTTGTGCAGGCTGGGTCATTTCCAGAGGTAATGTAAGGAATGAATGTGAGTTCCACTACATCTACGGTGTTCCGAGCAATGGGAACATTTCTGAAGGAAACGGTCAGATGCATTTTGTTGCTCATAAGGGCTTCACATCTGAATACAAGTCCAAAGACGAAATAGCACCGTATGTTGATACAACAGTATTCCTTAATGACGGTGATTATGAATTTTACTGGCAGGAATATACTGATGACACATTTACTGAGCCTTACGGCGCAAGGGTAACAAGATCCCTCAGCAGTTTGAGCGTAGTCGAATTCCCTACGGTTACGGTCAGAAATGATGCTTCAGATCCTCACTACAAGCTCGAAAACAACCAGACTAAGTATTACTATTTCCGGATCACTGAGAATCCGGATAAAGGCATTTTCGGATATTCGAATTCTGTCGGATATATTGATATCAGACTCAAGGCTACTTCTGATAACAGAGGTACCGTAACATTCCTTGTTCAGTCCAGGACATACAGCGGAGATTATTCAGATAGTCTTATTAAGTATGCTGATAACGGTGTTTGGAATTCCGACAGGAATCCTGATTGGGTTGACGTAGTCGGCAACAGATTCGATCTCGGTGCTTTCTACAACCGCAAGATCGTTCCCGGCTTTATCAATATCACGAAAACAATTAAGGGCGATGTAACTGAAGAAGATCTCCAGGGACTTACGTTCAGTGTTAAGTCTGATGGAGTTGAGATCGCCAGCTACCTTTTGGGAAGAGATTTCGAGAAGAATCCGTTTACAGGAATCTATGAACTTAAGTATCCTCTCGAAGTGCTTGATTCCGCAAAGAGATATACTGTCGAAGAAACGCTCCACACCGTTGATGGCTTCACTGTATCAACGAGTTACACGATCGACGGAGGCGCATCTTCTGACGGTACCGATGTTTTGCTCAATGGTGTAAGTGAAGATTCTTCCAATCCTACAACAGTAGCTTACGAGAACGACTACCAGAGAATCATTAAGCCCGGTTACATCAACATCACAAAGACGATCAAGGGTGATGTAACACAGGAAGATCTCGACGGACTCTCATTCACAGTTAAGGATGGCGATACAGTCGTTGGTACATATAAGCTTGGAGTAGACTTCAAGCAGAATGCTGACGGCACATATGAACTCAAGCAGCCTATTGAAGTAGATGATTCAGTTGAGACATTCACAGTAGAAGAGACACTTGTTACTAAGGATGGCTACATCATCACGACCAGCTATTCAGTAGATGGCGGATCTTCTTCAAATGGTAAGACAGCTTCTCTCAACGGAGTAAGTGAAGACGCTACAAAGCCTACAACAGTAGCTTACGAGAATGACTATCAGAGAATCATCAAGCCGGGTTACATCAACATCACAAAGACAATTAAGGGTGATGTAACACAGGAAGATCTCGACGGTCTCTCATTCACAGTTAAGGATGGTGATACTGTCGTTGGCACATATAAGCTTGGTGTAGACTTTGAACAGAATTCTAACGGAGTCTATGAGCTTAAGCAGCCCATCGAAGTAGATGATTCTGCAAAGACATTTACTGTCGAAGAAACACTCAAGACAAAAGAAGGTTACACGATCTCTACAAGCTACACAGTAGATGGCGGAGCTTCCAATACAGGAAAGACTGCAAGTCTTGACGGCGTAAGCGAAGACTCAAGCAATCCTACAACGGTAGCTTACGAGAACGACTACCAGAGAATCATCAAGCCCGGTTACATCAACATCACAAAGACGATCAAGGGTGATGTAACACAGGAAGATCTTGACGGACTTTCATTCATAGTTAAGGATGGCGATACAGTAGTTGGTACATATAAGCTTGGTGTAGATTTCAAGCAGAATGCTGATGGCACATATGAGCTTAAGACACCTATTGAAGTAGATGATTCTGCTAAGACTTTCACAGTAGAAGAAACACTCAAGACAAAAGAAGGTTACACGATCTCTACAAGCTATTCAGTTGATGGTGGCTCATCTTCCAATGGCAAGACAGCTTCTCTTAATGGAGTAAGCGAAGATGCTTCAAAGCCTACAACAGTAGCTTACGAGAATGACTACCAGAGAATCATCAAGCCTGGTTACATCAACATCACAAAGACAATTAAGGGTGATGTAACACAGGAAGATCTTGATGGACTCTCATTTACAGTTAAGGATGGCGATACAGTAGTTGGTACCTATAAGCTTGGTGTAGATTTCAAGCAGAATGCTGATGGCACATATGAGCTTAAGACACCTATTGAAGTAGATGATTCTGCTAAAACATTCACAGTAGAAGAGACACTCGTTACAAAAGAAGGTTACACGATCTCTACAAGCTATTCAGTAGATGGTGGCTCATCTTCCAATGGCAAGACAGCTTCTCTTAATGGAGTAAGCGAAGATGCTTCAAAGCCTACAACAGTAGCTTACGAGAATGACTACCAGAGAATCATTAAGCCCGGTTACATCAACATCACAAAGACGATCAAGGGTGATGTAACACAGGAAGATCTTGATGGTCTTTCATTCATAGTTAAGGATGGCGATACAGTCGTTGGTACATATAAGCTTGGTGTTGACTTTGAGCAGAACTCTAACGGAGTTTACGAACTCAAGCAGCCCATCGAAGTGGACGATTCTGCAAAGACATTTACTGTCGAAGAAACACTCAAGACAAAAGAAGGCTACACGATTTCTACAAGCTACTCAGTAGATGGCGGATCTTCTTCCAATGGTAAGACAGCTTCTCTCAACGGAGTAAGTGAAGATGCTACAAAGCCTACAACAGTAGCTTACGAGAATGACTACCAGCGCATTATCAAGCCTGGTTACATTAACATCACAAAGACGATCAAGGGTAATGTAACAGAAGAAGATCTCCAGGGACTTACATTCTTGGTTAAGGATGGTGATACGGTTGTTGGAAGATATCTCCTTGGCAAAGACTTTACCAAAAATGCAAATGGTGTATATGAACTGAATACTCCTATAGAAGTATCAGATTCAAAAAAGATATACACAGTCGAAGAAACACTTTACACAGTTGAAGGATTCACAGTATCCGTAAGTTACAAGGTGGATGGTGAAGCTAGACCTAATGGTGCTAATGCAACTCTCAACACAGTAAGTGAGGATTCCACAAAACCTACAACAGTAGATTATGAGAACGACTACACCAAGATCATTAAGCCGGGTTACATCAACATCACAAAGACGATCAAGGGTGATGTAACACAGGAAGATCTTGATGGACTTTCATTCACGGTTAAGGATGGAAGCACTGTAGTCGGTACATATAAGCTTGGGGTTGACTTTAAGCAGAATACTGATGGTTCTTACGAACTTAAGACTCCTATCAAGGTAGATGACTCAACAAAGACATATAAGGTTGAAGAGACACTCAAGACAAAAGAAGGCTTTGAAATCTCTACCAGCTATTCCGTAGATGGTGGTGCTTCATCAAATGGAACAGCAGCAACACTTGCTGGTGTAAGTGAGAGTTCTTCTAATCCTACTACAGTCGCGTATGAGAATGATTATAAGAACATAGCAACGCCTACACCGACGTCAACACCTACATCGACGCCGACACCTACGTCGACACCTACATCGACGTCAACACCTACACCGACGTCAACGCCGACGCCTACGTCGACACCTACACCTACGTCAACACCGACACCTACGTCGACGCCTACACCGACGTCAACACCTACATCGACGCCGACACCTACGCCTACGTCAACGCCGACACCTACGTCGACGCCTACACCGACGTCAACACCTACATCGACGCCGACACCTACATCGACGCCTACACCTACGTCGACACCTACACCGACGTCAACACCTACATCAACGCCGACACCTACGCCTACGTCAACGCCGACGCCTACGTCGACACCTACACCTACGTCAACGCCGACACCTACGTCGACACCGACGCCTACGTCAACGCCGACACCTACGTCAACGCCGACACCTACGTCGACACCGACGCCTACGTCAACGCCGACACCTACGTCAACGCCGACGCCTACGTCAACGCCGACACCTACGTCAACGCCGACACCTACACCGACGTCGACACCTACACCTACACCTACGTCGACACCTACGCCTACGTCAACGCCGACACCTACGTCAACGCCGACACCTACGTCAACGCCGACGCCTACGTCGACGCCTACACCGACGTCAACACCTACACCTACACCGACGTCAACGCCTACACCTACGTCGACGCCTACACCGACGTCAACACCTACATCGACGCCTACACCTACGTCGACACCTACACCTACGTCGACGCCTACACCGACGTCGACTCCTACACCGACGT